>JAVCCE010000051.1 GCA_030765645.1 Candidatus Hinthialibacter antarcticus
CCGTTTATAGCGGTGAATTGCGCCGCCATTCCAGACACGCTGATTGAGAGTGAATTTTTTGGTCATGTAAAAGGCGCCTTCACCGGCGCAATAAATGAACGCACGGGAAAATTTGAACAAGCCAATCATGGGACCATCTTTCTCGATGAAATTGGCGATATGCGCTTAGAACTTCAAAGCAAACTGCTGCGCGTTCTACAGGAACATGAATTTGAAAAAGTTGGCGGGACGAAACCAATTCCTGTCGACGTTCGCGTCATAGCGGCTACCAACAATAATCTGAAAAAAATGGTCGATGAAAAGCGCTTTCGCGAAGACCTCTATTATCGCTTAAACGTAGTCCCCATCCGCCTGCCTTCGTTACGCGAGCGAAAAGACGACATCCCTCTTTTGATTCAACATTTTTTACGCGAATTGGGAGGAGGGCGTATCAAAGTTGCTTCTGAAGTATACGACCAATTACAAATGTATGATTGGCCCGGCAATGTCAGGGAACTGCAAAATATCATCGAACAAACATTTGTGTTGCGTCAACACGATGACCAAATCAGATTGGAAGATGTTCCTGATTTTCTCATCGACAAAAATGCAGCAAGTTCAAAACCATTGATCGAAATTCCCCCACAAGGAATAATTTTAGATGATGTTGAAAAAGATTTAATCCACTTGGCGCTAAAGAAAACCAATAACAATCAAAATCAAGCCTCTAAACTGCTTGGCATTACCCGTCAAACTCTCATTTACCGTATGAAAAAATACGGTATTTAACCATCACCCACACCAATTCATTTGCCACATAACAACCTCTCTAGTCGATTCATTTGCATCCTCCTCTCGCATCATTATCTCACGCTCTATCTGATCTTGAATATTCAAAGTCCTTAAAAATATGCGCTTAGTACATTTAATTTTTAGTTTAAGGTTTTGGCATAATCATTGCCTTTATATGAATCAAGTAAATCAAAAACAGCCGGGGTAAAAAACATGATAATGCCTGCTGATTCCAAACCGAAAAAATCGATACTCATTGTTGATAACAATGTTCACGAGACAGAAATACTTCACGACTGGTTTCGACGTAATAGATTTCATGTAGATGTTGTTACTAGTTCCTTAGACGCAGTCTCTCGGGTTCGCAACATCAATTATAGTTTTGTATTCATTGACATGGATTTAGAGGGAGAATTGGGTGGATTTGAAACCATTTGGTTAATGAAAACCATAGTGAATGGCTCACGGATCGCTCTATTAAGCAGCAATGTGACTCAAGAGTATGAGCAAAGAGCCGCATCATACGGTGTCTTTCACTGGGTGCAAAAACCTTTCGATAGGCGAACCACTTTTGCAGAAATCAAACAAATATTGGCTGAAAACGAAGCGAAATCAAATATCAACTCATGGCAGATAATGAAGAAATTGCTCGGTTCCGTTATCCATCAAACTGCGAGGAGGTAAATTCATCAACAATAAATTACTGTAAATTAGTTACTTTGCAGGCATCAACGTTCGAGCATAACTCACATATTGGAGAGTGACATTATGAAGAATAGTACACTACACAAAATGTTGGTCAGAGGTTTAGTAGCATCAGTCTTGATCGGCTTCTCAATTGGGTTGAATACACTTTCAGGCCACGCTGCAGATGAATTATCACCAGTTTTGGCTGTCCATAAAAGCAAATTGCTTTCGAGCAATTTTCTGCCAAAAGACAACCATTCTGTACAATCAGGCGATAGTGTTTTTATGAAGTCATCGTTTGAACGACGCTTTGAATCCAGCAAACTGCAGTCGAGTCGTTTGGTAAAGAGCTCTAATCCCTCTTCTAATCCGACTGGTCCATATAGCCGCAAAACCCATACGGCTAAGCCGCACCGAAAACTTTAATTGGGCATAACCAAGGGGGAGAGTGAGATAAATCGCTCTTCCCAATCTACCTATGAAATCATAAAAAACCATGGAGGCTTTTCAATGAACAGAATTTATAAGAAATTTGTAACATGTAGTTTTTTTGTCGTGGGTCTAATGATTGCGTTAAACGCGTTTCTTTTTGCCGCTGAGGAACATGCGCATGGCGAACCATTGAAGACTTTTTCAGAAGACCCGTATTATCTCACAACTTGTCCAGTCACAGGCCAAGCACTTGGTTCAATGGGCAAACCAGTGGTTTACAACCATGATGGACGAGAGATACGTTTTTGTTGCTCAGGATGCGTTGAGCAATTCAAAAAAGAACCGCAGAAATTCATCGACAAAGTTGATAAAGCGATGATAAAAGACCAACTGCCCCATTACCCATTAGAAACGTGCTTGGTCACCAAGCAAAAACTTACCGCAATGGGAAAAGCAGTTGACCTCATTTATAAAAATCGCCTAGTGCGGTTTTGCTGCAGTAATTGCGTGACTGAATTCACAAAAAATCCTGAACCGATCTTGAACCAATTGAATGAAGCCACGATCAAGAAGCAAAAAGATGACTACCCCATAGCAAATTGCATCGCGTCTGGCGAGAAATTAGGAGGAAGCATGGGCAAGCCAATTGATGTGGTTATCGCAAATCGTTTGATTCGTCTCTGCTGCCCGTCTTGCCAGAAAATGCTGCAAGAAAATCCCAGTGAATACTTGTCAAAACTTGACAAAGCAGATGGAACGCATGATATGAAAAAAGACAATCATGCCGATCACTCTGGTCATCAGCACTAATTCAAACTAAGAAAGGAGGTTGAAGGTCATATAACTTTAGTTTATAAAAATGACACTCTTAGTTATTTTTGAAACGTAAAAGAACCTTCAACCTCCGGCTTTGTTTTTACATCTTGAAGAATCTCAGACGTAGTAAGGAGTTTTATAATGAAGAAATGTAATCAATGCAATGAACTGATTCAATCTCATCATATTTATTGTCCAAATTGCGGTAATGAATCTAAGTCATCAAAATCAGTAAACAAATCCAGTAAAAAATATAAACATTCATCTTCACCTAACAATAGTGCACAAAAGAATAGTCATTATCCAATTGTTATAGGAGTTGTTATATTAGTTGCTTTTGCAGGAATTTATTGGATAAATCAAAATTATTCTCGATACTCTCAAGGGCAATTTGTAACAATAAGCGTCAAAAGTTCCGCAATTAATAGTCACACTTCTCAAATATCACACGATTCAGAAATGTATCAAGTTGCGGCCTATTTTGAATGTAGTTGCGGGGATTGCCAGGACCCTGAATTAGTTACATGTGGATGTCCAACAGCTAAGTCGCAACGAGATTTCATCCAAAAGCATTTAGATGAGGGAAAATCTGTGAAAGAAGTTCGCATCCTCGTTTCTCAAATATTTGGAAAACTTAAACCTGAATATCATGATTCTCTTGAGCGTAATTAACTAACTCATCACAGAATGCAGACGTTAATTTTCTGCAAAATTTTAGATGGAGCGAAAAATGACTTATTCAATTTCTCAGCAGCGCCGAGGAAGTTTGCAAAGACAGATAATTGTTTGGGTTAATGCTGCGCTTATCGCATTGACAATCATGGCATTAACTTATGACTATTATGCACAGAAGCGAATTCTTACAGCCAATTTTCATGCGTCCATGCTGCAAGCGGCAAGTCATATCTCACTTGCACTGAAAAACAGCCAAAATATGGAATCGGCCACCAATACATTAAGCGAATATTGTAAAGTGATGAGCCGCCATGACGATCCGTATCACACGATTTCCTTGATTGACAGCACTGGTGAGACTGTTGTATCAAGCAAGAACAAGCAAACAAATGAGAGCAAAACTGATGGTTCCAATATCGTTAAAGGGCTTTTCTGGAATTCATTTCAACAAGATGGAGATACATATTCGGTTTTAAGTATGCCGTTTGAAAATAAATGGCCGAACAATGATTTTGTTGGAATGATTCAGTATATAGAAAACGATAATTCTATCGACATGCTTTTAAGCCATTTATTTTGGAACCGGGCATATTTATTGGTAATTATTGTTTTTATCATATCCGTTATCATATTTGTGATTTTAAAAGTCAAAGTATTAACTCCTTTAGACCGAATCTTTGTGCAATCTTACGCCGTAAGCACTGGAGATTATAGTATCTGGCATGTGCCAGACCCCGGCAATGAATTAGGTGATATCCAATCAATGTTTAATTTTATGATCACTAATATACGAGAACATGAAAAATTTTCGATCAATAAAATGAGAGAATCAACGATCATTGAGTTACTGTCACAAGTGTATCATTCAGTTGTCACATCTTCATCGAGGATTAACGCAGCCTGTGACAACATCTCTAATAATCAGTCTTCTTTACGTGATACTCAAATAAACGTACGGATAGTTAAAAATGAATGTCAGAAAATACTTGATGATCTTTCAGAATTAATTGAAATGAAAGATTCAGCGCCGAAAAACGTTGAAAAACCTACAAACCCTATCTTGGAGGATTAATCATGAAAACAAACATAGCTGTTATTTTTGCGCTTTTACTTTCTCTTACTCTCGCTTCCTGTGCTTCTTTCGAGAAAAGCATGGTATTAGGTGAAGAGAGAGAAGTCATCTATTTTCCCAACATGAAGAAAATTGATGTTTTTCATGTAGTCAATTTCATGAATCAACGTACATCTAAGATCGGCATCCAAATTCTAGACCAATACAAAGAACCTTATTATTTGAATGAAGAATCTATTAAAGCGTATATTCAACGTGAAAACGGCGAGAATGAAATAGTGTATTTACAGGGAGAGGGATATGTACCAGATATCTGGGAAGGGGAGAATATTGGAAGTGGCGCAACGGTGTATAGCATAAGGAAGCCCTGGGTAAATACTGAACACCAAGTCCAGATTCGTGTTTGGATTCCCCTACCAGATGGAGACGTACAGGAATTGGATTTTGACTGTGCGGCTCGTTTTTTTGAATCAAACTAGGAAGTGTTGAGGTTTCAAGAATCATGTTACATTCACTGACAGAACAGATTCGCGATTTGTTCGGCATGGACTATACCCAGGACGAGAGTTATTACATGATGGACGCCAAGGAAGACGGGTGTGTGTACTTAGGGTTTTAAAGACGGCCTCAATCCACACCATACCAACGGCACGGTTAATGTATTGTGTCTGGTGGACGGAGAGCAGATAGGTTTGAGGCAAGAGTACGCCACAAGTAAAGCACTTGTTCGTTCTGAAATATCTGAGGATTTTTTTGGGGGAGAGCACGCATACTATGAGTTTCATTGATTATACCATTATCGCGTTGTATCTCATCGTCGTGGTCTGGTTGGGATTCTGGTACCAAAAGAAGGCGTCTCAAAACCTGCGCGCCTATTTTTTGGGTGGAAATAAAATTCACTGGCTCGCGCTGGCTATGTCTGGTTCCGTTTCGACGTTCGATATCACTGGCACCATGTGGATTGTCTCTCTGTTGTACGTTATGGGGATGAAATCCATGTGGGTGCATTGGATGTGGGGCGTCATGCTCGGCGCGTTCTGTTTTTCCTTCATGGGGAAATGGGTGAGGCGCTCGAACGTAATGACGGGCGCGGAATGGATGAGCACACGCTTTGGCGACGGTTCCGGCGGACGCAGTGCGCGACTCGCGTATGCATTCATGGCTATCGTGACGCAGGCAACATTCATTGGTTACGCATATCAAGGCATTGGTAAGTTTTCGACTGTTTATCTTGCATTACCTCCCTTGATTTGCGCTGTTGCGGTGATTGGCGTTACAACATTGTACGTCCTGATGGGCGGATTCTTCGGCGTAGTGATTACTGATGTAATCCAAACCGTGATCTTGACCGTAGCTGGCGTCATCATCGCCGTCATTGCCTATCAGCATGTTTCGCCGGATGCGCTGAACAGCGCTTTACCCACTGGTTGGGATTCAATTCAGCCAATGTGGGAGATCAGTTCGTTCGCCGGGACAGAAAACGCGGCCTATCAATGGTTCGGCCTTTTAGTGATTGCGTGGGTGATGAAAGGTTTTCTTTTAAACGCTGGCGGCCCGTCTCAGTTATACGATTTTCAGCGATTTTTATCGGCGCGCGATGAACGCTCCGCCGCGCTGATCGGCGCCTCGTGGAGTTTCTTTCTGATGGTTCGCTGGGCGATGGCGATGGGAATTGTTCTCTTGGCGTTGAGCAGCGTTTCGGAGCCGGGCGATCCAGAAAAAATCATGCCGACTGTGTTACGTGATTTTCTTCCCGTTGGGTTTCGCGGTCTTGTAATCGCGGGGTTGTTGGCCGCTTTCATGTCTACATTTAGTTCGACTGTAAACAGCGCGGCGTCTTACATTGTTCGTGATTTCTGGCAACCTTTTATTCAACCTGACGCTGATGACCAAACCTTGATTCGGGCCAGTTACGTTTCAACCATCGGCGTGGTTGCGGTAGGCGTCTTGATTGGAATGCAGGCAAATTCAATTGCCGGGATATTCAATTGGCTGATGATGGCTTTGAGCGCAGCCGTCGTGGCGCCGAATGTGTTGCGCTGGTATTGGTGGCGGTTTAATGGCTGGGGCTACGCGGCGGGAACGTTGACCGGATTTGTGTTTTCTATTTTACCTTTACTTGATTCAACGATGCCGATTTACATCTTCTTCCCGGTGATAATTTTCTGCTCATCCCTTGTTGCTATCATGGTTTCTTTATTCACAGCGCCGATTGAACAAGAGGTATTGAATCGGTTTTATAAAACGGTAAAACCGTTTGGTCTGTGGGGCCCCGTATCGCGTCAATGCCCCGAAGAAAAACTGGTTTCATTGTCTGATCCTTATGAAAGCCCCTATTATGCGATCCTAAATACGTTTCTCGGTATCATTGCTATTGGATCGTTTTATTTATTTCCGATGTATCTTGTGGGGCATTGGCATACACGCGCCATCATATATTTTGGTCTCGGATTGACGGCGATCACTGTGCTGTACTTCACTTGGTACCGTCATCTTCCGAAAGCGCAGGCATGAACTTGATCTATGATAATATGATGTCCTCTAATTTTATTATCAATTGGGATGAATGATGAAAATTCGAAATGGGTTCATTCTCACGCTTTGTTTGCTCGCTTTAGCCGCGCCGGTCTGTGCGCAAAGGCAAATGGAAAAACTCGACCGCGGCGTTGTTACGGTGAGTCAAACCGACGGCAGCGTCTTTATCTCTTGGCGCTTATTAGCAACAGACGCCGACGACATTGCGTTCAATGTCTATCGAGCCTCGGGTGCAAACCAATCTGTTTTATTGAATGAAGAACCCATTCGATTACACACATTTTTTCTCGATGAGGCAATCAATCGCAGCGTTGACAACACATATACTGTAACGCCTGTTGTGGACGGGGCTGAATGGGCGCCCAGCAAACCACATACGATTCAGGCAAATTCGCCCGCTTTGCCATATCTTGCGATTCCAATGCAAGGGCCTGCTGGAACGACGCCGAACGACGCCTCCGTTGGCGACCTCGACGGCGACGGCGACTATGAGATCGTGATTCACCAAGCCTCTCGAGGGCGCGACAATTCGCAGGGAGGCATGACCGGAAACGCTTACTTACAGGCTTATACATTAGAAGGAGACTGTTTGTGGACAATTGATTTAGGGCGAAATATCCGGGAAGGCGCTCATTACACGCAATTCATGGTGTATGACTTAGACGGCGACGGTAAAGCCGAAATCGCTTGCAAAACCGCAGATGGAACTATTGATGGAACGGGCAAAATCATTGGTGATAGTAATGCCGACTATCGAAATGAAAACGGATATATTTTAGCGGGGCCGGAATTTTTGACTATTTTTGATGGACAAACAGGCGCTGCCTTGGCGACGACAAATTATTTGCCTCCGCGTCATCCCGACACGCTGGCTCCTTCTCCACAACAAATCAAAGATGTCTGGGGCGATGATTATGGCAATCGCGTCGATCGCTTTCTCGCTTGCATCGCCTATCTTGACGGAAAACAACCGAGTTTGGTGATGTGCCGGGGCTATTACACCCGCACCGTGTTGGCGGCGTGGAACTGGCGCGGCGGCCAACTGACGCATCTTTGGACTTTCGACAGCGACCAGGGCTACAAGGAATATGCGGGGCAGGGCTATCACAGCGTTTCCGTTGGCGACGTCGATCAAGACGGTCGAGATGAAATCATTTATGGCGCTTGTGCAATCGACGACGATGGAACAGGGCTGTATTCAACGGGTTTAGGACACGGCGATGCGCTTCACTTGTCGGACATTGATCCGCAACGGCCTGGCTTGGAAATCTTTGGCATTCATGAACGCCCGCAACATCCGCATGGCGCAAACCTTCGCGACGCCTTAACGGGCGAAGTGATTTGGAGTTTAGAATTGAATGATCCGGGACGAGGCCTGGCGATGGATATCGACCCGCGCCATCCCGGTTATGAATGTTGGGCGAACAACTCGCCAGGGTTATTCAACAGCAAGGGCGAACGCATCTCAGAAACGAAACCGAATTCGTGCAATATGGGGATTTGGTGGGACGGCGATTTGTTGCGCGAGATTCTTGACGGCGGACGCCGCAGCGGCGCCTATATTGATAAGTGGAATTACGAGACGAATACGACCCAGCGTTTGCTAGACGGCGGCGCCTATCAATGCGTGACCAATAACGGAACCAAGGCCAATCCCTCATTGTGCGCCGACATACTTGGCGACTGGCGTGAAGAAGTTATTTGGCGAACCGAAGACGGCAGCGAATTGAGAATTTTCGTTTCAACCATTCCAACGGATTATCGTTTGAAGACCTTAATGAACGACCCCGTCTATCGACTCAGCGTCGCGTGGCAAAACGTCAGTTACAATCAACCCGCGCAGCCAGGGTTCTATTTTGGCGATGGCATGTTGACAAAATGAGCGGTTTATTCAATCAGCATGTTTCGTAGATAGACGTGCTCGTTCCCGGTGCTCCAAGGCTTGGAGCATAAGTCGATGTCGCCGTCTCCGTCTACATCGGCCCCGACGGCTTCATGGAACGGCTTTTCGATTATTACGTGTTCTTTCCAATGATTGCTCTTCGGGTTTTTTCCTTTACCGGCTGTGTTTTCCCAGATATAGCCGCGCTTGGGCTCTTTTGAGGAAAGCGGCCCGCCGCCGGAGAAAACGTCCATGTCGCCGTCGTTGTCAAAATCTGCGACCACGAGTGAATGGAAGTCTTGCCCATCGCCTTTGTCTTTGATGAGATGGCGCGTCCAGTTGGCCTTGCCGTCATTTTCAAACCAAGCCACTCGCGAATCGGGGTTGTCGGCTTCGGCCTGAACAAAGTCGATGTCCCCATCTTGGTCGAGATCGAGCACCCATGTCCTGAGCGCGATTCCATATTTATGTTCTTCGCCAAAATCAATTGTCAAATGCTGTTTCCATGCTAGCGCCTTGCCGTCGAGGTTTTCATACCAGGCGCGCCCGGTCACAACATCGTTGTCGCCGTCTCCATCCAGGTCGGCCACCGCTTTGGGAGAAACGCCGCCATGAATTTTATGGTCTTTGCTTAGCGCGATGGTGTGGGCGGTCCATGTCGTGGTGGGGTCGTCTGGAATCTCATACCAAAACAATCCTTCTTGATCGCTATTGGCAATCGCATCCATTTTGCCGTCGCCGTTCACGTCAGCGAATTCTGAATCATGCGAATTGATCGCGCCGATTTCATATACGTCAAATTCATTTTCTTTTGGATTTTTGGGATTAATAAAAATCTTGCTGCCTGACAAATGATCCAACCAGCCGTCGCCGTTCACATCGAATGTGCTGCCGCCTACGTCGGTATTGCCTTTTCCCATAAAGTGGCGCACCCATCGGTCGGGCGCCTGATACTCAAACCACCACACGTCGTGCCCGGCGTGGTGCGCTTTGCCCGTGACCCAATCGAGGTCGCCGTCGCGGTCGATGTCCGCCAGTGAGGTTTGCCCCATTCGCTGCCCCACGTTATCTATCGTATAGGCTTTGAATTTTGGAAACGGCTGCGCAATGCAGAATTGACAGATGAGCAGCAAAAATACAAAAGAGACAATGTATCTTTTCATCGTTTTGGTCTCTCCCCAATAGAGTCTCACAATTAGCCTACTAAACCGCGCGGATTTTACAAGCATTGAAGAGCGTATGTTTAGTTGCATTTGATTTAATGTTGGACTTTCCATTTTTAAGCGCTGCGCATTTAATACGTATATTGTCATGTATGAATTTCATATAGAAAGCAGATCGCATGAACGACATTCGCGGAATTTCTTCTTTATGGAAGACAGAAGATTATTGGGCAATTTGGCTCGGATTTTCGCTCATACTAATCGGGTTAACCCTCTTTTTAATGAATCCTCCAACGCAGATGGATATGAAGTTCAAGTCGGCGAATACCGTGATGCAAACGGAGGCCGAATCTGCCCCCTTTAAAACGATTGCATGGCATCAAGCCAATGACGCTAAAAAAGGGATCAAAGCAAGTAGTGAACCGTTAGCAAAAGCCATCGCATTATGGATGGGCCATCCACACGGTTGGAAGAACAATCCGCTGGACGCGTTTGTTTTCAGCCAAGAACAGGCCGAATCGAAACAAGCGCCAGCGGTTGAAAAATATGAACAGAAACGCGCTGCGACTGAATCGGCTTTGCTCGCCGCCCAACAAGCGCAAGACGCCGCGGCGAACGCAAATTTTGAAACTGTTGTATTAAATGATGAAGCCGTCGCGGCCATCAATACGTGGCGCGCCGCAAAAAATGCAGAGTCATCCGCAAAGAAAAAAACGGCAATCGGCGCCTACAATCAGGTTCCTTATTTGATTGGGCTTTGTATTTTCTTCGCGCTCTTTTTTGCGGTTGGCGTGAAGTTTATGGGCAACTCAGCAGCGGAATTTATCAAAGCGTTTCCAGTGATTTTCGCAATCGCTGTATTGGCGTATCTCTTTTCCTCGCAGGCAACCATGAAAGCCTATGGCATCGGCTACGCCGCATGGGCGATCCTTTTTGGTTTGCTCATCAGCAATACCATTGGTACGCCGAAATGGGTTTTGCCTGCTGTGAAGACCGAATACTATATTAAGACGGGTCTCGTCATGCTCGGCGCCGAAATCCTGTTTGGAAAAATTCTCGCCATTGGTATGCCCGGAATATTCGTTGCCTGGGTGGTGACGCCGATTGTGCTGGTTACGACCTATTGGTTCGGCCAAAACGTATTGAAAATCCAATCCAAAACACTAAACATGACCATCTCGGCGGACATGTCGGTATGCGGCGTTTCAGCGGCGATTGCTACGGCGTCTGCTTGTAAAGCAAAGAAGGAAGAACTCACGCTGGCGGTCGGTCTTTCGCTGGTTTTTACTTCGATCATGATGATCGTGATGCCCTGGGTCATCAAAGCCGTAGGAATGCCTCACGTCCTGGGCGGCGCGTGGATGGGCGGGACCATTGACGCGACCGGAGCGGTTGCCGCTGCCGGCGCCTTTCTCAGCGACCAGGCGCTCTATGTCGCGGCGACGATCAAGATGATTCAAAATGTGCTGATCGGCGTCATCGCTTTTTGCGTTGCGGTGTATTGGAGCGCCAAAGTTGACCGCGAAGCCGGGGCCAACATTAACCTCATGGAAATCTGGCGGCGGTTCCCAAAATTTGTTTTAGGATTTATTGCTGCGTCAATCATTTTTTCCGCGCTCTACCAATGGTTGGGGCAGGATGCGGGCTACGCCTTGATCGACAATGGCGTGATTCGCGGCTTTACAAAGTTTTTCCGTGGTTGGTTTTTCTGTCTCGCTTTTGTGAGTATTGGGTTGGCGACCAATTTCCGTGAATTGAAATCCTATTTTGCTGGCGGCAAGCCATTGATTCTCTATGTTTGCGGGCAAACCTTGAATCTGATTCTGACTCTCGTCATGGCGTATATCATGTTCTATCTGGTGTTCCCGGATATCACAGCAAAAATCTAAGGCGCATATTATTGTGAGCAAACAGGACCGGAAGAGAATACTAATAAATTGGGGGAGACTCTTGCTGGGAGTTCTTTCAATCTATTTGTTTGTTTTTATCCTGGCGCCTGCGATGCAACGCTTTCCCTATATAGTCGAGCTCCATCAGTATGTGATTGAACACGACATTGACGCCGCCGCGCTGTTCTATACCGAAATAGAAGAATTTGGCGACGCTGATGTTTCAATACGCGATGCCATGAAATATTAAAGTTCATAGCCCAAGCCAAAGGTATTTCATCAGACGGTATCACAAGTTGAACAGGGCGCAAAAAACGGTTAACAGGTATTCTTAGTGAATATCAGAGTTGGAATACACGTTTTTGGGGCCGTGTTCAAGATCAAAAAAAGTTACAAAAATCTTTTCGCCAACGATGTTCAGTTTTTTCTGGAAATCATCAAGATACTCGTGCATTCCTTGTGCGATAATTTCTTTGATTGACGTGAAATCAATTTCAGAACGAAGGCGCCCTAGATATTGCTCGGCTTCATTACTGAATGTGCCGACCGGGGTCCCCGAAATTTGATGAAGCGACTCTTCGGCTTTAATTAGGCAATAATGAATCGACCGTGGAAAGAGCCTGTCGAGAATCAAAAAATCCGCAACGTGTTTCGGATCAATCGAACCATATTGTTGCTTGTACATGTGAAATCCACTGGCGGAACTTAGTAGCGCCGACCATTGAATATTATCAATCGGCGTCCCCACATCGTATGTCCTTGGCAGCAGAATAAAATACTTCATATCAACAATGCGGGAGGTCTTGTCTGCGCGTTCCGTCAACCGCGCCATCCGGGCGAAATGCCAACCGTCTCCGTGTGACATCGTCGAATCGGTAATGCCGTCGAAGAGGCTGCTTCCATTGCGAATTTTCGTATAAAAATCATGCAGCCGGTCTAATTCCAATTCGGCGCCGGATGAATGTTTGACGGAAAGATAAAATGTATTGATTTGCTCCCACATCTCTGCGGAAATCACTTCTCTCACCGAGCGCGCATTTTCCCGAGCGCTTGCCAAGCAAGAAAAAATGGAATTGGGATAGTCTAAATCATAGGTCAGAAAGCGAATCACATTGGCTTGTGAAAACTCGTCATAATGTTTCAAATACCAATCCCGTTCGCCTGTAACATTGACGAGCGGCTCCCATTGGTTGTGACCGCCGTTAGGAATATCCAGCATGAGTTTTAAGTTCACATCGATAAAACGCGCTACGTTCTCTGCGCGCTCGATGTATCGGCTCATCCAATAAATTGAATTGGCAACACGACTCAGCATAATCAATCTCTCTTTATTTAGATTGGGATGAAGTCTGGCTTTGGCTCATGGTGACCGGGGCTTGCTTCTGAGATTGGCTCGCTACAACCCAGGTGTCTTTGCTGCCTCCGCCTTGCGATGAATTCACGACAAGAGACCCGCGATTGAGCGCAACGCGCGTTAAGCCGCCGGGAAGAACATAAATGTCTTCTCCATATAGAATGTAGGGACGTAGATCAATGTGGCGCCCTTCAAAGTGATCGTCAACAATCACCGGGGCGCGTGAAAGCGCTATGGTTGGTTGGGCGATGTAATTTCGCGGATTTGCCTTAATGCGTTTCGCAAATTCATTTCGTTCTGCTTCGGTTGATTTGACGCCAACCAGCATTCCATATCCGCCCGATTCGTTTGCTGCTTTGACGACCAGCGTTTCGAGGTTCTCCAATACATACTTCATATCGCTTTCGTTCGAACAGACATACGTTGGTACATTGGGCACGATGGGCTCTTCATTCATATAATATTTTATGATTTCCGGGACGTACGAATAAATCACTTTGTCATCGGCAATGCCCGTGCCGGGCGCATTCACAAGTGCGATTTTTCCTTGGCGGTAAGCGTCAAAAATATCAGGGACGCCCAGGAGCGATTCGGGGTTGAATGCGTTCGGGTCGAGGAAGTCATCATTTAATCGACGGTAAAGAACATCCAACCGTTGGAACCCCTTGGTCGTGCGCATGTAAACAAAGCCGTTTCGTACTACCAGATCACGGCCTTCGACCAATTCAATGCCCATCTGGCGGGCTAAAAATGAATGTTCAAAATACGCGGAGTTATAAACGCCCGGCGTTAACACAGCGCTGGTCGGGCTGGAGACTGAATCAGGCGCAAGATATTCCAACAAGTCGCGCAACCGGTTGGGGTAGTCATCCACGGCGCGAATTTGCGATGTCTGAAAGACGTAGGGAAACGTACGTTTAAGAATATGGCGGTTTTCGAGGACGTACGAAACGCCGGACGGGCAACGCAGGTTGTCTTCAAGGACATAAAATGTTCCATCCTTATCGCGGATCAGATCGGTCCCCGTGATGTGACACCAGATGCCTTTGGGAGGCTTTAGACCGACGCATTGTTTTCTGTAACTTTCCGCAGAAAGGACTAAGTCGGCGGGAATCACGCCGTCCTTCAAAATTTTCTGGTCGTTATACACATCATCAATAAAGAGGTTCAGCGCATAGATGCGTTGTTTCAATCCACGCTCGACCGTGTCCCATTCGTTGCCGTCTACCAAGCGCGGTATGATGTCAAAGGGAAATATCTTTTCCGCGCCTTCGCTTTCACCATAAACCGTGAATGTGATTCCTAAATTCATAAACGCCGCTTCGGCTTCTTTTTGACGGCGAAACACATCTTCTTGCGGCATGGAATTGATACGGTTTATCAGCGACATGGCGAAAGGACGCGGCTGGCCATTTTCGTCAAACAATTCGTCAAAGAATCCATCTGTTTGGTAATTATCGAAAATCATCAACGCCAACCTTCCTTCTCATTCTCGTTGTCATGCCTTTTGAATTGTTCGTAAATCCAGTGTGAATGGATATTCTTTTCCGACCTGCTTCGGCGGCGCCGTTACCGGGCCGGGAGTATGGCCGATTGCCGAAAACAGCCCGGCCCTACGAGATTCTGCTTCTAGCGCATTCACCGGGAACGTGTCATAACTGCGCCCGCCTGGATGCGAGACCGTATACTTGCAGCCTCCAAGTGAACGCTGGTTCCAAGTGTCAATTAATTCGATGACAAGCGGCGCGTGCACTGGAATGGTGGGGTGAAGACAGGATGGCGGCTGCCACGCCCGAAAACGGATGCCTGCGCAAAATTCGCTTTGGCGTCCCGTGGGATGAAGCGGAACCGGGATTCCGTTGCAAGTGATAATATGTCTTGGTTCGATGGCGCCGGACACTTTAATCTGGATGCGTTCGAGCGATGAGTCTACATAACGGGTTGTGCCCCCGACTGCTTGTTCTTCGCCCAAGACATGCCAGGGTTCGATTGCCTGGCGGAGTTCGATCTCTACGCCGTCGTAAGCAACCGAGCCGATTTTTGGGAACCGAAATTCAAAATGCGCATCGTACCATGACGCGTCAAATTCAAATCCGTATGTTTTGAGTTGGTCGATTACGTCATTAAAATCATGCCATACAAAATGGGGCAACATAAAACGGTCGTGCAACTGCGTCCCCCAACGCGCCAATTTTTCGGTATAAGGGGTTTTCCACATCCAGGCGCATAGTGCGCGCAGGAGTAATTGTTGCGCCAGACTCATTTGATAGTGCGGCGGCATTTCAAAGTTTCTAAATTCGACCAAGCCCAACCGACCGCTGGGCGAATCCGGCGAATACAACTTGTCGATGCAAAATTCCGCCCGGTGGGTATTGCCGGAGACGTCAATCAAAAGATGGCGAAAAATCCGGTCAACAATCCAGGGAGGGCAGGGGCCGTTTTCAGGAACCTGGGCGCAAGCGATTTCAATTTCATACACCGCTTCATAACGCGCTTCATCCACGCGCGGCGCCTGGCTTGTCGGCCCGATAAACATGCCGGAAAATAAATACGATAACGATGGATGATTGATCCAATACTTGATTAAACTTTTTAAGAGGTCAGGCCGCCGTAGAAACGGGCTGTCGTTGGTTGATGCGCCGCCCATGACAAAATGGTTGCCGCCGTTGGTCCCGGTATGCTTCCCGTCTTGCATGAACTTTTCCGTCCCCAGCCGGGCCAGACGGGCTTCGTCATATACGCTATGCGTTATTTCAACCAGCTCGTTCCAGTTACTGGCGGGATGAACGTTGACTTCAATGACGCCGGGATCAGGCGTGACTTTGAATTGCTGCATCCGGCTGTCGCCTGGAGGCTGGTAGCCTTCGATGCGTACCGGCAAGTTCAATTCTTTGGCGGTTTCTTCGACCAGGGCGACGAGTTCTAGATATTGCTCAATAAAGCGAAGCGGCGGCAAAAACACATTCAAGCGCCCCTCGCGCGGCTCAACGCACAGCGCGGTTCGGACAACGCCGCTCCATTCTTCATTGCTGTATGAATGCGTCTTTTCATAAGACGCCAAAGCTGATTTCCAAGCCTCGCCGAATTCAGATGAGCGGCCTCCCGATTTAGTTTTAAAACGATTGAGAAATTTCGGGTCTGAGCGCTCCATCCTGACGTTCGCTCGACTAGAAGTATTTGAGAGTAACGCTTTGTACGAAGGCAGCTCGCGACGAGGCGCACTCATATCATACGCTTCAGAATAAAGACGGTCGGCTTTCGTTTCCCATTTCAGCGAATCGAGCGGGAGGCGATATCCCATCGGTGAATCGCCGGGGAACAGAAATAGTGTTTCGGTTCGGACGACCCATTCGCCCGAGGTCCATGTCGGCGAAGTTCCATTTTTACCACGCGACAAGGGCAACACATA
The DNA here is from genome assembly GCA_030765645.1 of Candidatus Hinthialibacter antarcticus. Classification (NCBI taxonomy): domain Bacteria; phylum Candidatus Hinthialibacterota; class Candidatus Hinthialibacteria; order Candidatus Hinthialibacterales; family Candidatus Hinthialibacteraceae; genus Candidatus Hinthialibacter; species Candidatus Hinthialibacter antarcticus. The sequence goes on from JAVCCE010000051.1 coordinate 16,686, forward strand.
ACCGACTTTGTTGCCGACGCCTTTTTCGAGCAGTTTCGCCAAGCGTCGGCGTTCTTCCGGTTCATCCATAAGAGATTGGCGTGGATCAATATTCACAGGCGTTTTGCGCTCGTGGAAAATGATATGATACGGGTCTTCCCAAGCGGGAATGGCGTATTTCGCTTGAACGCCGAGCCGGTCAGCCACGTGGGCGATAAAGCGTTGCGCGTCCTCGACGGTATGGCCTAATGGCTCGTTGCCGGATGCGATGAGCGACTCGTCTTTCCAAATCGGTGCGCCGTCTTTTCTCCAATAACAAGTCAGCGCCCAACGCGGAATCGATTCGCCCGGATACCATTTTCCTTGTCCATAGTGCAGCAGGGCGCCTTTGGAAAAACGCTTGCGCATCTGATGAAACAACTGGCTCGCCAGGCGATATTTATTTTCACCCAGAGCGCCGCCGTTCCACTCTTCGCCTTCCATATCGTCGATGGAAACAAAGGTCGGTTCGCCGCCCATGGTCAGGCGCATATCGTTTTGATGTATCTCTTGATCGACTTGCAGCCCGGTTTGATAGATCCGCTGCCATTGATCGTCCCGGTAGGGTTTTGTGACGCGGGGGTCTTCGTGAATGCGGGTGACGGACATGTGATGTTCAAATTCGACTTCACTCTTACTGACCGCGCCGCTGACTGGCGCGGCGCCTTGCGGCTTCGGGGTGCAGGCCAGGGGGATATGCCCTTCGCCCGTGAATAATCCCGAGGTCGGATCCAGCCCGATCCAACCGGCGCCGGGAAGATACACCTCGCACCATGCGTGCAAGTCGGTGAAGTCTGCAACGGGGCCTGAGGGTCCGTCCAGCGATTCAACGTCGGATTTCAACTGGATTAAATACCCGGACGCAAACCGGGTCGCTAAGCCAATGCGGCGCAATACATGCGCCAACAGCCAAGCCGAATCTCGGCAAGAGCCTTTTCGCGTTCGGAGCGTTTCTTCGGGCGTTTGAACCCCTGGCTCCATTCGGATGATGTAGTCGATATCTCTTTCGAGTTGTTGATTGATATCAACTAAAAAATCATTGGTCATTCGTTTCGTTAAATCAAATGTTTTGAGATATTTTTCAAACTCTGGCCCAAACGACTTCGTTTCGAGGAAGGGTTCAAGATCAACGCGTTCTTCTTCTTTATATTGAAATGGAGACTCTTCTGCGTAGTCTTCCAGAAAGAAATCAAATGGATTTATGGCTGATATCTCAGCAACCAAATTCACATCGACGTGAAAGAGCCGGGTTTTTTCTTCAAATACCAACCGGGCCAGATAATTTCCGTGAGGGTCTTGTTGCCAATTGATGAAATGTTCTTCAGGGCGAATTGTCAGGTTATAGCTCAAGATTGGTGTCCGGCTATGCGGCGCCGGACGAAGACGGACGACTTGAGGAGACAAGGATACCAAACGGTCATAGTTATAGTGCGTTTGATGACGCAATGCGACTTGAATCGCCATAAATTCACCTTAAAAAAAGATATATTTCTGTAAGTATAGCAAAAATCAGACCTAGCAAGTCAAATGTCATCAATTCTTACATAACTCACTTAAATGTATGAAATTACAAGTAATTGACTCAATAGGGCTTAGGACAAAATCTGCTGTATGTATCAACGTTCTGTTTAAAAGCGTACAGTCTTATTCAGGAATCACATCAACCGAAACGTTGACCGAATGGTTGCCTCCGCCGAAAACGGTTCCTTTAACAGGGCTGACTTCATCGTAGTCTCTGCCCCAGGCAATCGTGATGTGGTCTGTTGAAACCAGAATGTTGTTGGTTGGATCAACGTCGATCCAGCCCGCATCGGGAATATAGACTGATAACCAGGCGTGTGAGGCGTCGCTGCCTTGGAGACGTTCCTGGCCGGGAGGAGGAGATGTTCTCAAATATCCGCTTACGTAGCGAGCGGGCAGCCCCAATGAACGCAAACAGGCAATCTGGAGATGCGCAAAATCTTGACAGACGCCTTTGCGGATTTCCATCACTTCATAGGTCGAGGTCGTGATGTCTGTCGAAAACGGCTGATACTCAAAATCGTGATGAATGCGAGCCGTCAAATCCAAGACGCCTTCCAAGATTGGACGCCCTGGCTCAAATGAGGGCAAGGCATAGTCGCGAAACACCGTGTCAATCGGTACAAATGGAGACTCGTATTGGTATTGAAAGGCTTCATAATCTTCTGCCGTGTTTCGTGATTGAAAAATCGACTGGATCGTATCCCATGCTGGCGTGAGTGACGCTTCTGGCGCTAACCGTTTAAAGCACTCCACTCTCGATGTTGCTTGTATTTTCAATTCACTGAGCGGTGTGTTTATTGTGAAATAATGGACTGTGTTACCAAAAAAATCGGTGAAGGCGACTAATTCAGACGGGTGGGGTTCAATCAATAAGTCAAAATCTAATCGCTTTTGCATGATGGAGGAGCGCGGTTCCACCGTTGCGCGATTCTGACCAAACGTCATCGGAGAATCGTACATGTATTGAGTCACATGTCGAATGGAATAAATCACTGAAGCGGCTCCCAATTATTTCGCATTCAACTGCTGTTTGGCTAACAATCGAGGTTGAGTTGCATGGCTAAAATACGTAATCGACAACGCATCGGATAGAATGGTAATTTTGTGATCGAGAAATTCAAGCAAGTCGGCTAAAGAGCCTGAATCGCCCTGTCGAAGATTGCTGAGCGTATCAATATCAAACAAACGTAATTTCGTCAGCGTCTCGAGCGCAATTCGTTGTTCCAGCGTGCGCAGTGGGCGATTTTGGCTGTTTGGCAACAAGTCAATATGAGCAGCCAGTTGAGCGACCTGAAAACAAACCGAGCGGGGATTGGTTTCATCAAATAATATCAAATCGACCACGGTTCCTAGTTGGACGTCATCCACATACCGGGAACGATAGGTCATCGAACAATCAAATAGTTCGAGCCAAACCAGCAGTGTATTTATTTCGATCGGTTTATTTGAATTGAGCGCTGACTTCAATACAGACATCGTGTTTAACATGCGCTCAATGCGCCGTCCCATATCCAGAAAGCGCCATCCCATGGCGCGCGTCATGCTTTCCATTTCCAGACCGCTGAACGCCGCGAGACAAGTCAACATCTGATTTAACAGGTCTTGGATTTCACCAAGCGAGAGCCCCTGTGAGTCTTTCGTATCGATGGTCAGGTTTTCTAACTGCGCCAATATGCGCCAGGCGTCTGACGAAATGCGGTCGCGTACTTTCCACGTGAGAAACCGCATCGAATCCAGATTTTTTGCGATGCTATGGTCTTGCTCGCTGTCAAAAATTAATGTTCTTGCAAATAATTCAACCCCATCGGCGTCGTAAGGCGCCATTTCTTCGAGGGGAGTTGAAGGTTTGAATAGAACATGATTGATATTAAGTAGAGCATTCAACCATACGCTGTCTTGGTTATCATTGCGGTCGCTTAAACAGGACAACAGCATCCGAATCGAGCGCAACGCAAATTCGGAACGCTCTAAATAGCGGCTCAGCCAAAATAGGTTATCCGCCAATCGGCTGGGAATGTTGCGTGGTGCGCGCCGGATAACAATTGAATCCGAAGACGACGAGAGCAGCGAAACCTCTTCCACATCTTTATCGGACATCACCCAGGTATCTTTAAACGCGCCGACCATGTCTTGTGTTTTTGCCGGTCCATGAAACGCAGACGAAACGCGGGTCAAACCGCCCGCCATTACGTCGAATCCGCCTTTGGCTTGCGTGACGACCTGCATTCGGATAATTAAATTGCGCGCCTCTAATTGCGTTCCTGTCCAGACCGGCGCCGTCGATAGATTGACTTTTTCTTGTACGACAAACTGATAGGGCTTGGCTTTGATTTTTTCAATGAGTTCTGAGCGGTCTTGTTGGCTCAATTGGTCTCCGCTTATGGTTACGAATGGCAGGCGGGGAAATGCGGATTTAATAATAAGCGAATCGAAATGGTCGAGCGCATAGGCGAGACCGTCCGGGGTTCCGCACCACCAGGTTTGAACGGTCGGTAATTTCAAATCTTCTGCTAAATAGTGACGGCATAATTCCGGTAAGTAGGGCGCTAGCATGGGAGACTCGAGTACGCCGCTGCCGATGGCGTTGACGACCAAAACATTTTCTGCGCGGGCTGCCTGTATCAAACCCGGTACGCCGAACGAGCCACTCGAATTGCAAAACAACTGGTCAGATTCCCAGTCGTCAATTCGTCGGATGATGGCGTCAACCTGTTTAAGCCCTTCTAGCGTCTTAATGAATACTTTGTCTGACCGTACGGTCAGATCGGCGCCTTCAACCAAGGTGATTCCAAGATATTTTGCTAGGTAAGAATGCTCAAAATATGAATCATGCACCGGCCCTGGAGATAGAAGCACAATTTGAGGGTCTTCTTGCCGGGCGGGCGGCAGAAGTTTCACAATGCTTTCAAGAAACGTCTTAAAATAGGACGCCAAGCGGTGGATGCGGCGGTTTTGGGTAATTGAAGGGTAGAGCCGGTTGAGGACGATCCGGTTTTCAAGCGCATATCCTGATCCGGCTGGGGTTTGCGTGCGGTCAGATAACACCACCCATGAACCGTCAGGCCGCCGCGCTAAATCTGAAGCGTATCGGTGAATCCATATCCCGCGCGTCGGGTGAATCCCTGAACAAGCGCGAATAAACCCTGGATTCGCAAAAATAAATTCGTGGGGAAGCCGCCTCTCCCGTATGACTTGCTGAGGGCCGTATAAATCAATTGCAAGTTGGTTCAGCAGGTGTGCGCGTTGGCGCAACCCTTCTTGAAGAATCAACCAATCCTTGTTCGCGAGGATCATCGGAATCGGGTCTAGCAGCCAGGGGCGGAGATGGTCTCTATCTTCATTATAGATGTTGTAAACGATCCCGTTTTCATACAGAGTTCGCTTGGCCCGGTTCCAGATTTCATTGAGTTTTTGGGAGTCGAGAGAAAGAAATTTATTATGGAAAAACTGGCAATGTGGGCGAACCGCTCCCGTTTCATCAAACCACTCGTCAAAATGGTCCGCGACGGGTGTATAAGGCGTGTATACCGCGCCGGGGGTGTTGCTTTGTTGTTGCATCATAAAAGGCGTTGCCTCTAAAATGTCTACCTGCTACGAATATGATATTCTCATTCCTTTAAAGCGATAGGACGAAAAGATAATATAACGCTATTATTTGCGAGTAGAGATTCACTGCCGAACTGTTTAGAATATTGGCGCAAAGTGAAATGCAACCTGTAGGAAGTTTAAAGATAATAAAATGAGTAGATTTGCGCAGTTATTATTAATTTTCGTATTCATCTTTCACTTCGGCTCGAATAAAAGTTGGAGCGCATCATTGCAGCTTGAGGGCGTGACGGTCACGCCGCACATGCAATCAACCATGATGCGCTACCGCAAATCGACCGACCGCAGTCTAGGCGCCCGCGCGCAAATCTTTATTCGCAATACAAGTAAAGAACAACTGACGCTTTCGCCGGATACAAAAATTCTCCTCCGAGGTAAGTCGCCAGAACAACTTTTATTAACAGATGAATGGGCGTGGCACGATTTCCCCAGCGCTTGGAAAGACGCCCCGCTGACACTACCGCCCGATGCGCTGACAGTGTGGACATGGAACGGCAAGCGAGAAATATGGGGTGTAGGGAGTAACGCCGACCTTCGTATCAAAGTTTCGGACGACTCGGACGAAACGGCTGTTCAAATTTCAATTGATGATCCAACGGTCTGGTTGTCTTCGGTCACTTTTTTAGGGCAAGATGATTGTCCGTTTCCTGACCGCTTCATCTTTCATATTGCAAATCAGACAAGTTCTTCACTCCGTATAGACGCCTGCCGCCTGTGGTTGCCTGAGAACAATAAAACTTGGCGAGCATTGCTGCCTGGAGAATGGATAAAAGATGTAGAAGCATTCCCACAAGATGGCGTCATTCCCGCTGGCGACCGGGGCGGGGCAATCGTCGAAACCGGACGCCTGCCTCTGACCTACGCTGCGTTGGAGGTACGCTTGCGGGATTCCGAAGATCGAGCGCTTTCCGTTTGGTCGCATCTCCGCATCAAGCGCGAGGCGTTTGATATCAGCGGCGGCTGGATCAGTTCCGACGCGAATGGCCGTAGTACGCTGACTTATGAGCCTTACTTAAAAACACTGCGTCGTATGCACATTAACACTGGGCATATTGCCGACACCGGGGGCTATACCGATACCGAACTATATGACGAATATCCACTCAAATATTTTAACAAATTAGAGAACCTTGAACATTATGATTCCACGGACATGCTTCCGCGTGTTCACGCCGTTGAGTTTTTAGGCGAGCCGCAATACGGCGGCGGGCGTCCGGTTCCACCGATGGAAGTCTGGCGTGATCTCAATCCCTATCAACCAACGCGCTTGCCAACCACAGTGACGCACAGCGAAGAGCGTATCTGGCGTTTTTACGCCGGGCTTTCAGATTACCCTCACTACGACGCCTACCGGGTCTGTGCGCCGTCACCAGATGGGTGGAGCCTGTACGAATGGGGCAATCAACATATTCGTTGGGGGGCGCCGCTTGAGACCATCGGTGATATGACCCGCAGCCTGCGCGAGTTAAACCGACCCGCATCCATTGCCTATTGGTCGCAAGGCGCCCACAGCGGTTGGGATCACTACGGCGGACGGCAGCGCACTTCGCCCACGCCGGATGAACTCCGCGCTCAAGCCTATCATGGCCTGGCGGCGCGTATCACTTCGCTCTATTGGTTTAATTTGAGTTTGAAATCACTGCTCAAATTTCCCGACCTGATTGAACCGATTACTGAAATCGGGCGCGAAATTCGTCTGTTAGATAACTTTTATCTTGAAGGCGACGCGTATCATCATCAGCTGGCAATGGACGATACAAAACCCGATTGGGACCTGTCCGTTATTGCCAGCCCGCGCGGCGCCTTGCTATTTGCTTTAGACCTAGACTACGCGCCTGATTTTGAAGAGAAGGTTTTCACATTTCATTCGCCGCGTAAGTTAGATGTCATCTTCCCGCTGCCTGCGTATTTGCGCAAACCTGCTGCGGTTCTCAAAATGAATGCAAACAGCGTAATCTCAATTCCATTTCAAGTGATGGAGAATGGTGTTCGCATTCAAGGCGAATTTGAAAATTTCAATATTTTTATTGCCACTACGGATTCTAAATTACAGGAAGAACTTGAAACCCGCAGGCAAGAGTTGGTTGCGTATGAGAGAGCATTTAACTTTGATCCGGCAAGCAATCAAAACGACTTGAAAGCATTACAAAATATCCTGATGAAATAGTGTTTTGAACTCCGTTAAAACAAATGGTATTTGGCATTTTGAAATATGTTTGATATAATTTTAGTATGATGAATCTGCAAATAAAAAATATCCTCTAGCCTTTCCCAACTTCTCGCGAGCCTGTCTCTGTTCACTTTTTATTCAAAAAAGGAGAGATTCACATGAACATGAAAGACGCCTATATCCAAAAACTAGAAGCGCAATTGAACCAATGGGGTGCTGAGATCGATAAGCTCAAAGCAAAGGCAGAAAATGCGCAAGCCGATGCGAAAATTGAATATAGTTTTCAAATAGACGAGTTGAATTCAATGAAAGATGCAGCGAATGATAAACTCACCGAGCTCAAAAACGCCAGCGATGACGCTTGGGAAGAACTGAAAGCAGGTTGTGAACACGCCTGGGCGACTTTTAGCGAATCAGTGAAAACCGCTGTCGCAAAATTTCAGTAATATCAATAGATAATCTTGTCACGCCCTTGAAGGAATTCCTTCAAGGGCGTTTTTCTGGGCTTAATTATTGCCAGACAATTTTAATACAATCACCCAATCTTGCGTATCCGGCGGTGTGAATGTGAACGTATTTTTGAGTTTGATTGATTTTTCCATCTGCTAGTCTAAGTGAAACACTTCCTGTAATGGCGTTGAGATTGGGCTGTTGTCTACATTGGAGGGCATGATGCTTTTCATGTGCGTCCACCAGCGTTTGCACACGTCCGTATTCGCGATTTGGTTCCAGCGTTCTTCGTCTTCAATTTCAACGGTTGCAAACAACTGGTTCGTTTCGGGTTCAAGAAAGATCGAATAATGATGTACGCCGTGCGACTTCAAAACGTCTTCCAGCTCCGGCCAAATCGGGTTGTGCCGCTTGAGATATTCTTCATGCTGGTCTGGATTTACTTTCATTAAGAAGGCTTTTCGGATCATGGCTCTTTCCTATGTAAATCTCATGCTCAATCACGCATTCAAAATGCGGTTAATTCGCGACATATTATCTTGAATCTGCTGTTCATTGACCATGCCAATGGTCATGGCGTCGACAAGGTCATTGCCGAGAACATATTGCAGTGAGGTTTCCCGTTGTTCTTCTTTCACCAAGGAGCCGCAGCCAAAGATTTTCATGCCGATGACCGCTTTGCCGTTGGCGCGGGCGGTTTGTAGAACCTGGGCAACTTGCTCAACGCTAGCGCCTTCATCCATGTTCATGTGCTTGTTGTTGATCCGGGCGAGAATGACTTCCGTCCAGGGGTCTTCGGCTGCGACCTTCAAGGCGCCGAAGTCGTGGCATGAACACCCAATGGCGCGAACCCGCCCGCGTTCTTTCAACTCACTGAGTTCATCGCGCATTTGTTTGCGGTGTTGGGGCCACTTGCTGTCAGATACGCAATGGATGAGCACCACATCGAGAGAATCGACGCCCAGCTCATTGCGAAATCGCTCAAATGCCGGTTTGGCGAAATCGGTTTGCGGCATCCCGCCGCCGCCAGCAAACCACATCTTAGAAAGGATGACTAATTCTTCTCGATTCACTTCTTTCAAGACGTTTTTGAAATAGGGATGCGAGCCATAGATATCGGCGAGGTCAATAAAATTCATCCCGAGGTCGATATAAGTACGCAGCAAGCGCACAAAGGCTTTTTGACCAAGCCGGGTCTGGTCTGAGCGTTTTAACCAACCGTCTGTGCCTGTACCAAAGGCAAGCCGGGAGCACTTGATCCCGGCTCGTCCAAGAGAAATCCGGTCTGTAACGCACTTTTTTGTTTGCTGGGCGGTAGGGTTCAGGGCGGTTGTTAGAGCGCCTGCGCCAACGAGGCTGTGCGTCATAAAGTCTCGTCTGCTTAATGGGTTCATATTAACGTGGTTTGCCGGAAATCGGATCGAATGAATTTATTTCGTGGATCACACCTATTTTGACTCATTTGCTTATTGTTGTGAATGAGGATTGTTGATATGGCGTCACGAAAATATACTACCTTCCTAATATGACTATGAAACAAGAACGAATTCGTAACTTTTCAATCATCGCCCACATCGATCACGGCAAAAGTACGCTCGCAGATCGTTTGCTCGAAAAAACCCATGCTGTCAGCGTCCGCGAAATGCGCGAGCAGTATCTGGACAGCATGGACCTGGAGCGCGAACGCGGCATCACCATCAAAGCGCAAACGTGCCGGGTTTTTTACACGGCCTCTGACGGCATCGAATATCAACTCAACCTGATCGATACGCCAGGGCATGTGGATTTCACCTATGAGGTTTCGCGCGCGTTGGCTGCTTGTGAAGGCGCTTTGCTTATTGTCGATGCGGCCCAAGGCGTCGAAGCGCAGACCGTTGCGAATTTATACAAAGCGATTGATCAAAATGTCGAAATCATCCCCATCGTTAATAAAATTGACCTTCCCAGCGCGGATATTGAAGGTGTTTCGGGCCAAGTTCACGACCTGATTGGCAGCAAGCGCGAGGAAATCATCCCATGCAGCGCCAAGACCGGGCAGGGCATTGAAGAAATTCTTGAAGCGATTGTTCAGCGCATCCCTTATCCAGTCGGCAAGCCTGACGCTCCGGCGCGCGCACTCGTTTTTGATAGCATGTTTGATGTCTATCGCGGCGCTATCGCGTATGTACGGATGCTGGACGGCACCTTAAATGTCGGCGACCCCCTATACATGATTGGGGAAGGCGACATCTATGAAATTGAAGAATTGGGCGTGTTTACTCCCAAAAAATTAAAAGTTGACAGTCTTGAAGCGGGTGAAGTCGGTTATGTGATTGCCGGCGTCAAAGATATTTCCGATATCCATATTGGCGATACGTTTACTCATGCGGAACGACGGGCCGATAATCCGTTTCCCGGGTATCAACCGCCTCAAAGCATGGTGTTTTGCGGGTTGTATCCCGTCAGCCCTGAGCAATATGAAGAACTGCGAAAAAGCCTCGAAAAGCTGCGTTTGAACGACGCTGCGTTCCATTTTGATCCCGAATCATCGGTTGCGCTGGGCTTTGGGTTCCGTTGCGGCTTTTTGGGAATGCTCCACATGGAAGTCAGCCAGGAACGCTTGGAGCGCGAATTTAATCTCTCTCTCATCACGACAGCGCCCAATGTTTCGTATCGAGTTTACACGGTCACCGGTGAAGAGATCATCGTTGAAAACCCGTCCGAACTCCCGTCGCCAAACGAGATTGATAATATTCAAGAGCCGTTCATCAATAGTTCCATCATCACCCACACTGATTATGTCGGCGGCATAATGAAACTGGCGATGGAGCGGCGCGGCATCGATAAGGGCATGGAATATCTCAGCCCCGACCGCGTTATGATGAAGTATGAGTTTCCGCTCTCAGAAGTCATTATGGATTTCTACGATAAATTGAAGTCGATTTCTCGCGGGTACGCATCATTTGATTATGAATTTTTGGAATACCGCACTGGAGAATTAGTTCGTCTCGACATGCTGTTGAACGGCGATCCGGTTGACGCTCTTTCTGTCATTGTCCACAAAGAAAAAGCCTACCAGAAGGGAAAACTTCTGGCGGAAAAATTACGTCAAGTTGTCCCTCGTCAGCAATATGATGTTGCCATCCAAGCCTCTGTTGGATCGCGCATTATTGCCCGAGAGACGGTAAAAGCGCTTCGCAAGAACGTGTTAGCGAAATGCTACGGCGGTGACATCTCGCGTAAGCGAAAATTGCTTGAGCGTCAGCGTGAAGGAAAACGCCGTCTCAAGAATGTCGGTAACATCGAAATTCCGCAGGAAGCATTCATGGCAATTTTGGATATTTAACAATATGTTGCCGCAAAATTACACTTTCCACATCTTTACCCGATGATACTGACGCAAACCCCTAATGTTTTTGTGTTGTCTGGCGGGCAGGCATGGCTCCATTCAATAAATGTTGCATGCGCTTGAGAATGTTCTGTCCCGCGATCCCAAATTAGAACCGTGTCCCCAATCAGGGGCGTTTTGGATTTATGAATGACAACTTGGTCGCCGTGTTTCAGCCCGCGGTCAGGCAGATCAACGATGACGACATAGAAATCGCGCCAGTTATCTAAATGTTGAAATGACATCACAAATAAAGGCGTTGGAATCTCTAAAATGTTTTCCTGCAACTTCGACAGCTGATAGGCCATGCTGATTCGGTCTGAATTGAATGAACTTTCAACGCCCGGCTTTTTATAATGCTCAGGCCCGAGTTGATATTCATCTTCAGAGATTTTAAAGCCTGTCTGGAAGGCGCGGACGGTTTCTTTTGAGCCATTTGACTGATATACACCATCTACCTCGGCGAGTATGCGGGACACAGTATGTACATGAACACCCATGAGCTGGGCCACAGACGCGATGGAGCCTTTCCAGGCAATCGCCTGAAATAACCATTTACGTAATAACACGCCGCGTTCAGAAAACTTATGTTTTGCCATTCAGGTACCTTGGTTTATTTATTGTTATACGTCAAAGTCTTGCATAAATAGGATGTGTTGTAAATTGTAGCGACTGATTATATTTATTATTTTATAGTTTTCTAACTGAGTAAGAATTTCACTCAGTACGTTGAGCGCAGGCGTAATACAACAGATCAAAAAAAATATGGTTCATCCGGTAAGTGAATACTTACATTGATGGATGGCCATAATGTTTATTCAGAATCAGGCTCCGATATTTCAATAATAGACAAACCAATCAGGCATGGGTACAACTCTGCTCGCTTCAGTGCGGGCTTTCAAGCCCTTATGCACAGGCGCTCCCAGAGTTCCACCCATGCCTGATACATCGAAAGATCAAGAATTTACGAAAAAGCGTCGAAAAAACGAAATCCAATTTGTGATAATGTATCCAAATACCGGAAGAACCAAAAATATCGCGTATATTCATCACTGGATTTCATCAACAAATCACCTTGCTGATGCTTGCAGACCGTGCATTGTTTGCCAAACCTGGAGGCAAGCGTTGTGATAATCATGCTTCTCATTTGGAATCGAGTTCTTGAAGTTCGTATAGTCCATCTCCAGTACATGCTTGGCCAAGACGCAAGCGACATCGTCAACGGGAATCACCGCTCGATAGCGGTAATCCGCCGCTACGTCTTCAAACACGTTTGCGTCAGGGAACACGGCTTCAATGTCCCCATTGCAGCGCCCTCTTACCAGGCGAATGGATGGATCGTTCTTGTGCACCACAATCGACAAAAATGCGTTGCTGGTAAATATCCACATAATTTTATTCCTCATTTTCTTCTTTGACTGGTTCTAATCGAACAAACACTGGGTTGGGTACTAATTCATTCATCAGAGAAGCAGTGAATCCCCCTCTTTTGTGACGTGGGGTCGATGCCGCTTCCCGGCGATTGGCCGCCAGAGATTTCCGATAAATTTGGTTTGTTTTTCTGTCATGATGCACCCCCTGCGATTGATATATGCAAAGAGTACAAGGGCGCCCTGACAGATAGTGTCAGGTGAAATTATGAATGGATTGGTGCGGCTAGAAATGTATTATGTAGGTGGGACAATATACAGTAAGGTTAGATCAGTCACTCACAAAATGTTGTATAAACCGCTTCGCAATTGGTGCTCTAATGAAAATGAATTTTTTTTGTGTTTCATTGCTGTTAATCATCCTTCTTTCATCCTCAGCAGCCGAAATCAATATCACACCTATCGGATTAGGTTGGGCAAGAAATTCTATCAACACAGTGATCTTCAGACGCAACTCAGTCGTAACCCATGAGCAGACGCAATACGTTGCATACTATGACGCGGATTCACATGTTGTTCTCGCGAAACGCAACCTCAACAACCAAACTTGGGAAACCAAAACAACGCAATATAAAGGCAATACACGTGATGCTCATAACTCGATCAGTATCATGGTCGACGGCAGCGGGATATTGCACATGTCGTGGGACCATCATGGCCATGAATTGCGGTATTGCCGCAGCAAAGAACCTGGCTCTCTAGAACTCACTGAGAAAATGCCAATGACTGGCAAAAAAGAAAACAAGGTCACATATCCCGAATTTTACCGTCTGCCAAATGGAAATCTGCTTTTTCTGTATCGTGATGGATCATCAGGACGAGGCGATCTTATGATGAATCATTACAATTACAAAACCCAGACTTGGAGCCAACGGCAGGATGCTTTCATCAATGGAGAAGATGAACGAAATGCATACTGGCAGATGTGTACAGATAACAATGGAGCCATTCACATCTCCTGGGTGTGGCGAGAATCGGGCGATGTCGCCTCAAATCACGATATCTGTTATGCAAAATCGCTTGATGAAGGAAAAACATGGCTTAAATCCAATGGCGAGCAGTATACGTTACCTATAACCGCTGAAAATGCAGAATATGCTGCGCGAATTCCAATGAGTAGTGAGTTGATTAATACAACGTCTATGAGTGCGAATGACAAGAGCAACCCATACATAGCAACCTATTGGCGTCCTCAAGGCTCTGACGTTCCTCAGTATCATTTGGTCTTTCATGACGGAAAAGATTGGAACATCAGACAGATCACAAACCGGGAAACCCCTTTCAGTATTAAAGGAGGAGGAACAAGACGGATTTCCATCTCACGCTGCCAGATTGTCGTGGACAGTCAAGAAAACATGGATGTGGCTTATATGCTCTTTCGGGATGTTGAAAGAGACAATCGTCTATCAGTTGCGATAAGTGAAAATGCACAGCTTTCTGGCTGGCGATTCGAAGATTTGACTGACTTTTCCTTGGGCATGTGGGAACCATCGTACGATACAGAGATGTGGAAGCGAGAAAAGAAGCTGCATGTTTTTATTCAAAAAGTTGGGCAAGGAGACGGGGAAAGCATTGAAGATATCCCACCACAGACAGTATCTATCCTGGAATGGAATATAGAGTGATTTTTTTGATTTTGTTATAAAAACATCTTGACTTGCCTTCTCTACATCTTTAATAATACTAATACGTAAAATTAAGGGCCGTTTAAAAGCGTGTTTCTGTGTATTCTAGGGGGAGCATCATGGCTAGATTACCAAAAAGTATACGGATTAACCGATTGGTCGAATTACTCCGTCCCAATCAGCATTATCAGACCGCAGAGAAACTCGCGCAAGAACTTAAAGTAACAGAACGTACTTTCTATCGGGATTTAGGCGCACTATCCAATCTGGGCTATTCGGTCTATCACGATAGAGGGTATAAACTTCACAAGACGATGCCGCCCGTTAAGGCCTCGCTCTCACCTGAAGACCTTCAAACGCTGCGTTTGCTTACTGACACGTCCTCATTACACAAATTGCCTGAAGTCAAACAGCGTTGCATCATTTTATTCAGCAAGTTAGAGAATATAGTCCCGGTTGAAACTGACGAGACGGATGAAACGATGATCTGCACCGGTGACGGTCTCTCGCCTGATCAATTGAAAATTTCACTCAAAAAAATTGAAGCGGCCTTATCGAAGAAAAGTGTTTGCCAGGTGTCGTACCAGGGGTTGAAGGACAACAAACCACTCGAGCGCACCATTCATCCTTACGGCTTAACAATTCGCGCGGGCAATTGGTACTTGGTTGCTTTTGACGAAGAGCGCAATGATTTCCGAACATTCCGGTTGGAACGAATTTTCAAATTAAAAGTTGAACAGGTGACCTTCAAACGTGATGACAGATTTAATCTGGATAATTATTTTGCGAACAGTTGGGCCGTGTTTCGAGGCAAGCCAACGAAAGTGAAAATTCTTCTCAAGGGAATCGCCGCCAAAATTGCAACAGAACGTAACTGGCCCAAAGATCGTGAAATTGAATGGCAAGACGATAATACGGCAATTCTCACAGCCACGGTAAACGGGACGGAAGAAATCATGGCTTGGGTGATGAGCCTGGGCAGTGACGCCGAATTGCTTGCCCCAAAATTACTAAAAAACCAGTTGATCAAAGCGCTTCAGCGCACTTTAGCGGGGTATGAGAAATTGGGGTGACAGCGGTTGTCAGGTAGAGGCGGTATATTGAAGATGATACAACTTGAAGAGCAATTTCCACATAAATTCTAATGAAATGGGATCATAACCGGGGCCATGAAAACATTTAAGCAGATTTTTCAGCAAGCAACTTCCTTAGAGCCGTTTCCCTTTCAAGCAAAATTTGCCGAAACGCTGCCGTCTTTGGTTCGAGTTCCGACCGGCTTGGGAAAGACCGCCGCAGTGGTGCTGGGGTGGCTATGGCGTAGGCGCTTCGCCCAGGACGAAGTCAGAAATGCGACGCCCCGCCGCCTGGTCTATTGCTTGCCGATGCGCGTCTTGGTCGAACAAACCCGCGATTGCGTGAGCGGTTGGATCCAAAAACTCGGCCTTGAAAATGAGATTGACGTCCATGTGTTAATGGGCGGGGAAGATAAAAAAGATTGGGACCTCCACCCCGAGCGCGAGGCCGTCTTTATCGGAACGCAAGACATGTTGCTCTCGTGCGCGTTAAACCGGGGTTACTCGCTGACCCGTTTTCGCTGGCCGATGGCGTTTGGGCTGTTCAACAATGACTGCCTTTGGGTGATGGATGAAGTGCAACTGATGGACGCCAGCCTGCCCACTTCAACCCAACTCGACGGGTTTCGTAAACAACGCATGGGGTCGAAGAATTGCCAAACTGTTTGGATGTCAGCCACGTTAGAAAACGAATGGATGAAAACGGTCGATTCGGACTCGGCAATCTTTGAGTCGATGTTGGAACTCGATGAATCTGACGATGGCAATGCCGAAGTGCAAAAACGTTGGGACGCCCATAAAAAAGTCGAACGCTGTGAGTGCGTGATGGGCGATGCGACTGCCATATCAGAAATGATCGTTGCCAACCATCAACCCGACAGCCTCACACTCGCCATCTTCAATACCGTTGATCGCGCCAAAGAGGTTTACCAAAAAGTCCAAAAGCAATGCAAGGACGCCGACGCCTTGCTCTTGCATTCGCGTTTTCGCTCGTGTGACCGTGAGGGCATTATCAAACGCCTTCTCGAGCCTGTCCCGCCGCAAGGGCGCATTGTGATCTCGACCCAAGTGGTCGAAGCCGGAATCGACATCTCCGCCCAAACCCTATTCACCGAACTGGCGCCCTGGGCCTCGCTGGTGCAGCGTTTTGGGCGCTGCAACCGCAAGGGTGAATATAACAAAGATCAATCCGCAAACGTGTATTGGTTTGATTTGCCTGAAGAAGAAAAAACGCATGACAAAATGAGGCTGCCGTATGAACTCGCTGACGTAACCAACGCGCAGGCGTTGTTTCAATCGCTCGAAAACGCCAGCCCCTCATCGCTCGATCAACTTCGAACAGACCAACCAAAGTTATACCGCGACGCGATGACCGTCCATTCCGACCATGTGATTCGCAAGCGTGATCTAATTGACTTGTTTGACACGACCCCCGATATGGCGGGCGCGGATATTGATATTTCCCGCTTCATTCGTTCGGATGACAGCAAAGACGTTCAAGTCTTTTGGCGGGATTGGGCGGAGAAAGAGGCGCCAAGTTCTCTTAAAGAAGAAGCGATGCCGCGCCGCGAAGAATTATGCACCGTGCCGATTGGGGCGTTCAAGGATTTTTGTAAAAAAAATAAAGATGCGAAATTGATCAACAAATGGGACGACTTGCAAGAAGAATGGACGCAAACCAGGGATGAACATATCTACCCCGGGCAGGTGTTTATGCTGCATTCTTCTCTGGGCGGATATACGCCGCAGTTCGGCTGGATCGGTCACGCAAAAAAGAACGAACCCGTCGAACCCATCACAGCAGACCCAGGCGATACGCCGCAAAAACCAGAAGGGTACGCGTCTGACCGATGGGCCGAAAACCCGTGGCTCAACATCGCCCAACACACCGACCACGTCGTCGCTGAGATGGAGGCGATTCTTCAGTCGGTCGCGATTGATGAAGAATTTAAAACTCACTTGCTGGATGCGGCGCGCTGGCATGACCGCGGCAAGGCGCATGAGGTGTTTCAAAACAGGTTATATGACGGCGACGGCCCAGACGAAGCCGACAAACAGAAATACGAGAGGCCTCCAAAATGGCAGGGCCTACGCGATCTCGCCAAGGCCCCCAATGGCTTCTGGAAACGCGGTTATGAGCGCAATTCGTTTCGGCATGAACTCGCCTCCGGGTTGGCGATCTTGCAAGCCGGGCTTGCTGATTTGATCGCGTATCTGGCGGCGGCCCACCATGGCAAGGTGCGCTTGTCGATTCGCTCAATGCCCAATGAAAAACCGCCGCAAGAAGCGGAGCGACTGTTCGCGCGCGGAGTTTATGACCAAGACGCCTTGCCGAAAGTTGACCTCGGCGACGGCGTCACGGCGCCAGCGGTGGAACTTTCGCTGCAGTGCATGCAACTCGGGCGCGACGAAAACAACCAGCCCAGTTGGGCGGAACGCATGTTAAAACTGCGCGACAACGTCGGCCTGTTTCGGCTGGCCTATCTCGAAGCATTGATCCGCGCGGCTGACATGAGGGCCAGCGCCAAGGAAGACATAAAAACGGAGGCGTCAAAATGAATACGCAAACCATTCAACTCAGAGGCTGCACGCCCGAACCGTTAATGAGTTATCTCAAAGCGCTGGGCATTCTGCGGTTGGTGTCTGAACAAATTGACCCCGACGCGGTCGGCTGTTGGCGGAACGATGTCTTCGTTCTTCAGACAGAACTCACGCAAGACCAACTGGTCGAATTTTTCCTGAATGACTATCAACCCACACCAATAGTTGTTCCTTGGAGTGGCAACGATTACTTCGAGGTTAATCAGAATCCTGCGGATACACACTATAGAAAAACTCCATCAGGTCCAAAAATTGTAGAAGCGTTTAATCAGACAAAGTGTGATCGGCTAAAAAAATATAGAGAAGCAATATCAAAAGTTTTTTCTGCAATGCAATTGAGCAAGATTCATTCAAAAGCAGACATGGGGAAAAATAAACCCAAATATCTATCCACTCTTCGAAATATTTCTAATGGTTCACTTGTGGAGTGGATTGATGCGTCATCAGTGATTATAGATAATAAAAGTGCATTTAATGACTTGCTGGGAAGTGGTGGAGGTAGTGACGGCAATACTCATTTATCTGATAACTTCATGCAAAATTTGTGGGATATGTTTCCTGATTTTGACGAGCAAAGGCAGGAAAGGCGAAATGCAGTTTCCAAGGTGTATGATTCAAGCAAGAAATATTTGTCTAATGCGTTATTCAGTAATGCAATAGACGAATTGATTTTGCATCGTACATCTGCTCTTTATGACTCGAGTGCAATTGGCGGTCCAAATTCTACACAAGGGATGGATGGGGATTCTCTTATGAATCCCTGGAATTTTATACTTCTTTTAGAAGGGACTATCTGTTTTGCAGGCGCTTTAGTTAAAAGGTTTAATACCAAAAAGGCCAAATCAATTGCTTTCCCATTTCGCTTTGATTTCACAACAACTGATAATGATAGAACATCAGATAAAGAACGATCAGGCCATGAATTTTGGATGCCATTATGGAGTCAGTTTACGAGTTGGTGTGAAATTTCATATTTGCTAAAAGAAGGTCGTGCAGAAATTGGTCAGAATGCGGCTAGAAATGGGCTCGATATGGCTCGCTCTGTTGTGAGCCTTAGTGTAGATCGAGGTGTAAATTCTTATAACCGTTTTGCAATAGTGAAAGGTCGGGTAGGCGGTGATAATTACAACACTGCGGTTAACTTAGGTAAATTTCATGTGCATTATAGAAAAAACATTAGTCTCATTACCCAGATTGATCGCTGGTTGTCTACGTTGCGTTCTGTTTCTAGTGGAAAGAATGTTCCCGTCCGGTATGCAACAGCGTTGCGTAAAATTGAAACGACCATTTTCGATTATTGCCGCTTTGGCGGTAACGAACGCTTAATCAAACTTCTGATATGCTTGGGCGCCGCACAACAACAACTTGGCGTCACGATGGGCAAGGTTGGGCAAAGCCTAAAAACGGTTTCTCCGCTTTCGGGGTTGTCGGGCGGGTGGCTCGATGTGTTAAATCCTCAATCCACTGAGACGCGCCTGGCGCTGTCTATCGCGGGGATATGGGACGCCTCGAAAGAACTCGGTTCCATTCGTACTAACATGGAGCATGTTGAACTGACTGGCTTCTGGAAATGGTCGGACGTCAAGCATCCGCGCGTTGTCTGGAGTTCATCCCGCCTTACCCAAAATCTCGCTGCCGTTCTAGCGCGCCGCATGATGGACGGCAACAAAAAATCCTGCGACGCGCTGCCGATTCACTCGCGCTTTCCCGCTGGGCTAAACATGATCTCGGCGTTTCTCGCCAATGAGACCGACGATGAACAAATTGATGACTTGCTGTGGGGATTCATCGGGATCGATTTTCGCCAGGCGAAGCCACTGCCGCCCTGTGACGCCGAAGCCCCACCGCTTCCGCGCGCCTATGCGCTATTGAAGTTGCTGTTTCTTCCCGGTGACATTGTGTTTGATACGACCTCGAAACAATGGCGCTTCGCCAAGGATAACAAGCCTGGCGTCGCCATTCGCCCCGAGCCGCGCATCCTTCCGCTGTTGCGCGCCGGGCGTTTGGGCGAGGCGTGTCGAATCGCCTATGGACGGCTTGTGTCGAGTGGGTTCCAACCGTTGCCCGGGCCGGACGCGACGCGGCGTTGGCGCGAACACGAATGGGACAGCGAGTTTCAAGCCTATGAAAACCCCATGCTCGCCGAGCGGATTGCGGCGGCGCTCATCTTACCGATTCACGATTATGAATTGAATATTTTGATCAACCTGGTCACAAGAAAAAGCGAACCCGCTTTATCCTAAATAACAAACGCTGAAGGAGAACCGGAATCATGAGTATTGACTACAAAACGCTGCAAAATTCGCCCCGACTTCTCATTGACGTCGAACTGAAGCCGCTGCAAGGCCACCGCTTTCAACCCACCGGTTTTCCTGACCTGGGCGCTGCGCGTTACACCGCGCCGGACGGGACGGAAATGTTGTTGGTTGAATCGGCGCAGTCGGTCGCCAACCGCATGGAAATTTCGTGTTGGGCCGCCAAAAAAAAAGAATTGATCGAAGACCTGAAGGGACTTTCTTATATTGTTGTCAAAAAAGAAAACGGCAAGATTTTAACGTCGTCTATTCTCGAATCACACCGCATCAACTCGCCCTATATTTTGGAGGGTCAGGACAAGTCTGTCTTTAACATACTCAAGAATGAGTTGGCGGAACTAGAAATTGGCGCAGTCGATCTTCGGAAATTTGCATCCATTTTATTAAAATATGATCTCAATGCGTTGTTACATGGAATCTTTTTGGCGAAAAAAGAACTTGCGGGAGGGCGCTTGCGCTTGCCTCGGATCGTGTCAGGTTTTGTTGAAGCCAGCGACGCCAAAGTCGCCGAAAGCGGCGGCGTGAAAAATGACCATGTCGATCCAAGCGGAGATACAAACAAAGGCTTCGGCAATGTCCCCTATCATCGAACTGAATTTACCGCGAAGAACATCACGGCTTATTTCAATCTCGACTTGGCCTTGTTGCGGAGTTACAACCTGCCGGATGAAGCCAACCAGTTATTGATTGCGCTTTCGCTTTTCAAAATTCAACGCTTTCTGTCAACCGGGCTGCGGCTGCGCACCGCCTGCGATCTGGAGCCTGTCGAACCGGCGATTGCGGCGAAGCGTCCCGATGGGTTTGAGATTCCAGATGAAACCGCGCTGCTCAAAGAGTGCAAAGACTTGATCGCGAAATGTAAGCCCCATTTCGCCGACCCGTGCATCACCGAAGTTGAGTGGAAAAAATAGAGCGAGGGAAACCCATGATTGCTATCGCATTGCGCTTTTCCGCCGGGCGCTTTCATGCCACTCCCTGGGGGCGGCATGTCAATGAAGGCGTCCCCGAATGGCCGCCGTCGCCGTGGCGGATGCTGCGCTCGTTAATCGCCGCGTGGAAAATCAAGACGCGTGAGTATTCCAATGAAGACGTACGTCCCATTGTTGAAGCGATGTTGGCGCTGCCGGATTTCTGTTTGCCCGCCGCGACATCCGGGCATACCCGGCACTATATGCCTTGGAACAAGTCGAGCCCGACCACTCTCGTATTCGACGCTTTCGTCTGCGTTGATCGCGAG
Organism: Candidatus Hinthialibacter antarcticus; assembly: GCA_030765645.1. Lineage (NCBI taxonomy): Bacteria > Candidatus Hinthialibacterota > Candidatus Hinthialibacteria > Candidatus Hinthialibacterales > Candidatus Hinthialibacteraceae > Candidatus Hinthialibacter > Candidatus Hinthialibacter antarcticus. The sequence goes on from JAVCCE010000051.1 coordinate 38,102, forward strand.
GATGAGTTAGTCGCGCTTTGGCCTGACGCCGAACTCGACGAAAGCCAGCGGAACATTCTGTCGAAGATTCTCGACAACCTGGGCTATTTTGGCCGGGCGGAATCTTGGTGTGAGGCGCGCTTGTTAGACGACGCAGACGCGGCGCAACGTACGCCCAATTGTTCTCCCTTAAACGGCGAGCCGCCAGACAAAAATCAAGAACTGGTTCGCGTGTTGTGCGCCGACCCCGCGCAAGCGTTGAGCGATGAATATGTGACCGAGGAGATAACAACAGGGCGGGGCAATAATAAAACCGTCGTCAAACAAAGCCAATATGATCCCTCTTGGAACCTATGTATGGAGACCGAACAGTTACACAAAGAGCGCTGGTCTGATCCGCCGGGGTCGCAGTGGGTCCGCTATTTGCGCCAATCCGATTGCCTGTCTCCAACGCCGAAACCGAAGTCGGCCCGAAGAAGAGGGCCTGCAATACAAGTCATACGTTATGCGCTCGATTCGACCGTGCTTCCCTTGCTGCAAGATACGCTGCCAATGGCCGAAGCGGCCCGCCGGGCGTTAATGGGCAGTTTCGGTAGAATCCAGTGGAACCGTGAGCATCAAGGTGAGCCATTGCCACCTTCTGGCGAGTGGCCAAAGTCTGAACTCTTGTCGGGCAAAGACGCGAGCGGCACGCCGTTGAAAGGGCATGGACACGCCTTTTATATTCCCACTGATGAAGATGGAGACGGGCGCCTCGACCACCTCACCGTCTATTGTCCGCAAGGCTTCGAACGCGGCAGCGGCGAACTGGTCGCCGCCGACAAAATTCGTACACTCATGACCTTTGATGAATCCAAGCCATTGCGCGTTTTGTTGATGGGGTTGGGCAACGCGAATGATTATGCGCCGTTCCCTGTGCGCGCCTCCCGCGTATGGGTGTCGGCGACGCCGTTTATCGCAACGCGTCATCCAAAAGCCAAAGGAATAAAGCGCGATCCCGAACCGGTGTTGCGTGATCCCGTTGCGTTTTTGAAACAGGTGTTGCGAGAAGAACTGAGCCGTCTTGCGTTAAGAGAAAACATGCAGGCGTATCAACAAGCGATTGACTCCGCTGTGATAACGCCTCTAGGCGAAAACGGCAACTTCATGATTTCCCCCGCAAATTGGATGACAGCAGGGAAGGGAAGTTCTCGTTCCATTCGCCCCATTCAATTCAAAAAACACCGGATGCGAAAAAAAAGAGAATCGTCTCTGCGCTGCGGGGCGTTTCAAATTGAATTTCCGGTTGAAGTACCGGGGCCGATCCTGTTGGGGAAAAATTCTCATTTCGGTATGGGATTATTTTTACCGGGCGATCAGAGGTAGAGCCAATGGTCCAGTCATTCGATCCGTCAGGCGCAATTGAGACGCCCGAATTCATCCCAGCGAGAATGCTGAATGAGTTTTCCTTTTGCCCAAGGCTGTGCTACCTCGAGTGGGTCGAACAGGAGTGGCGTGAAAACGAATGGACGCTCGACGGGACGCGCCAGCATCGCCGCGTTGATAAACCGGGCGGCGCCTTGCCGGACGCTGATAAAATGGACGACCCCGAAAGCGAGACCATCCACGCGCGTTCGGTCACGCTGTCTGCGCCTGGTGCGGGCTTCATCGCCAAGTTGGACCTAATTGAAGCCGATGACGGCGAAGCGCTCCCCGTTGAATATAAACGCGGAGCAGTGCCCGATAACGAAGATCAATCGTGGGAGCCGGACCGCGTTCAACTCGCGGCCCAGGCGCTGGTCTTGCGTGAGAACGGCTACCGCTGTTCGAGCGGCGTGATCTATTACGCCCAATCGCGGCGGCGGGTCACCGTGCCCATTGATGCGTCATTGATTGAACGGACGAATGAACTGGCCCGTGAACTTCGACAAACCACCGAACGCGGCGCCATCCCGCCTCCTCTTGTCGACAGTCCCAAGTGTCCGGGTTGTTCGCTGGTGGGAATCTGCCTGCCCGACGAAACCAATTATGCCTTGGGCCTAGAACCCGCAGCCGCTGAAGAAGAAACCGTGCGCAGGCTGTATCCCGCCCGTGACGACGCCTCTCCATTATACGCCCAAGAACAAGGCGCGTATGTCGGTAAATCCGGCGAAGAAGTCACCGTGAAAAAACACGGCGCCGTCGTCGCAAAAATTCGACTAATGGAACTCTCGCACGTCTGTTTGTTCGGCTCCGTTCAAATCAGTACGCAGGCTGTGCAGCAATTAATGAAACGCGAAATCCCCGTTTTATATTTTTCGTACGGCGGGTGGTTTAACGGCTTGTGTTCGGGGATGCCGCATAAAAATATCGAGCTGCGCCGCCAACAATACCGTGCGTCTGAAACTGAAACGGCGTTGAAAATCGCCCAAACGCTGGTCCGCGATAAAATACAAAATACGCGAACGCTCTTGCGGCGCAATTCATCGGTTGATGTTGACGCAGCAATGACTGAACTCAAACAAATGGAAGACCGCAGCCTGACGGCGAACGCGTTTGACTCGCTGCTCGGCATCGAAGGAAACGCAGGCCGCATCTATTTTCAACACTTCGCGACCATGATAAAAAACAAAGAAGGTTCCGCTGAAACGCCGCCGTTCGACTTCCAATCACGCAATCGGCGTCCGCCCCGCGATCCGGTCAACGCCCTTCTATCATTGGCCTATTCGATGTTAGCGAAAGATTTGACGCTGACGCTGCTAACGGTTGGGTTTGATCCCTATCTCGGGTTTTATCATCAACCGCGCTATGGCCGCCCGGCGCTCGCATTAGACCTGATGGAGCCGTTTCGCCCCTTGATCGCCGACTCGACAGTGTTGACTTCAATCAATACCGGCGTGGTGGCGCCAAACGATTTCATCAAAGCGGGAGACGCGGTTTCGCTAAAACCCGACGCGCGCAAACGCTTCATCATGGCCTACGAGCGGCGCATGGACGCCCTCATCACTCACCCTGTGTTTAACTATCGCGTCAGTTACCGGCGCGTACTCGAAATCCAGGCGCGTTTGTTGGCGCGGTTTTTAACAGGCGAATTACAGGCGCCGCCCACCTTCACCACCCGGTAGAAAATAATGAGAAGACTCTATATCATTACCTATGACGTGTGTGACGCAAAACGCTTGCGTAAAGTGTTTAAAATTATGCGCGGGTTCGGCGACCATTTGCAACTCTCGGTCTTTCGCGCCGACCTCTCCAATAAAGAACGCGTGTTGTTGCACACCAAACTCGATGAGGTGATTCATCACTCGGAAGACCAAGTGTTGATCTTTCCCGTCGGGCCTGCTGGAGGGGAACTAGAAAAAGAAATCGTCGCATTAGGAAAACCGTATGAACCGTCAGAACGATGTGCGGTCGTTGTTTAACGGCGCCGCTTTCGAGAGGCGAAGTGACGCGCTTTCACCGGGAAGCGCTCGCTCTTTGATAATTCAGGAGTTAAAAGATGATTTTGTTCCCAAATTATAATGACTGTAATAAAATATTGAGGCGGCTCTCGCAGAAGGCTTCCCAAAAGCAGTTAAATCAACGCCCCCGGATGGGGGCTATTTCCACCGATGAATTTCGGTGGCCCCATTGAAGCAGGATCGACGGGTGGGGTTGATACGGGGAGTGCGTCAAATTTCCACCGATGAATTTCGGTGGCCCCATTGAAGCTGTTCCCTATATTGTTGGCATAGTGTTTGCAAAGACAAATTTCCACCGATGAATTTCGGTGGCCCCATTGAAGCCGCGGTGAAGCCGCACACAAACAATCTTTCCTACCCACATTTCCACCGATGAATTTCGGTGGCCCCATTGAAGCATGTATTCCGCCAGCGTTGCTCTGGTGATAAGCCCCAATTTCCACCGATGAATTTCGGTGGCCCCATTGAAGCGCAACTTGGGCGGTTCTTTGAGATCGCGGACGATGCATTTCCACCGATGAATTTCGGTGGCCCCATTGAAGCCGGCAGTTCCGGCGCTGACTTGCGATCCACGAGTGCATTTCCACCGATGAATTTCGGTGGCCCCATTGAAGCAGAATGGAATTTCGTCGTCTTTGGCGTCGCTATTGGCGTATTTCCACCGATGAATTTCGGTGGCCCCATTGAAGCCGTTGAACTAATGGTCGATAACAAGTTGTCGCCTGAATATTTCCACCGATGAATTTCGGTGGCCCCATTGAAGCGCAGCCATTTTCGAGCGGGGCCGCCCGGGTCGGGCGCATTTCCACCGATGAATTTCGGTGGCCCCATTGAAGCCCCGAGGGACACACAGAGGAAGCGCTGGCGTACTGGCGGATTTCCACCGATGAATTTCGGTGGCCCCATTGAAGCCAGTTGGCTCCGATTTCGTCCATGCGGTCATTATGCCATTTCCACCGATGAATTTCGGTGGCCCCATTGAAGCCGGCTTTAAGCGGCACCACTTTTCCGCCGCCATGTTATTTCCACCGATGAATTTCGGTGGCCCCATTGAAGCATGCTCAAGACAATTAATAATGGATGCTGTTAATACAGATTTCCACCGATGAATTTCGGTGGCCCCATTGAAGCACTTTTTGCGGCGCGTCGTGAATCAAAATCAACCCCTCATTTCCACCGATGAATTTCGGTGGCCCCATTGAAGCGCGTTTTCGCAGAGTGACGTGCTGCGCGGGACGATGCATTTCCACCGATGAATTTCGGTGGCCCCATTGAAGCACGGGATCAATAAAACCATATCCAGGCGCATTGACCATTTCCACCGATGAATTTCGGTGGCCCCATTGAAGCGGAGTTGTTAGACGTTGAGCGATAAGTAGTATTCCATTTCCACCGATGAATTTCGGTGGCCCCATTGAAGCGAGTTTTGAATTACCTTCATTGAACATGGGGTTTGAGATATTTCCACCGATGAATTTCGGTGGCCCCATTGAAGCACCTTCTGCGATTGGGAATCCCGCAAAGATATCACGATTTCCACCGATGAATTTCGGTGGCCCCATTGAAGCAAAAAGCGATAGATGATGTTTTAGGTCAACAGGTATATTTCCACCGATGAATTTCGGTGGCCCCATTGAAGCCCGCGTAGAAAGGATGGTACCGTGTCTTTTACACGTAATTTCCACCGATGAATTTCGGTGGCCCCATTGAAGCACTCGCTGCAAACTGTGCTTGAAGACGCGTCGAATACTATTTCCACCGATGAATTTCGGTGGCCCCATTGAAGCGGCTGGTGTTCCGATAGAGTCACCGGAATTAAAACCAGATTTCCACCGATGAATTTCGGTGGCCCCATTGAAGCGAAATTCTCGAGTACATTGAAGACGCCGGAGTAACATCATTTCCACCGATGAATTTCGGTGGCCCCATTGAAGCCACCTATTGCAGCAACAACACTCCCAACAATTGCAACATTTCCACCGATGAATTTCGGTGGCCCCATTGAAGCTCTTCAATTTTGGCGCGTAAGTCGGGGCGATATTTTATTTCCACCGATGAATTTCGGTGGCCCCATTGAAGCATCCTCACTTCCATTCTGTTTGTCAAATTGCTTCCATTTCCACCGATGAATTTCGGTGGCCCCATTGAAGCATTGAGGAAAAAGAATTCGTAGAAGGTGATTTTATTGCGATTTCCACCGATGAATTTCGGTGGCCCCATTGAAGCATGAATGATGTCTTAAATGCTTGCATCGCTTGTCCCGATTGCCACCGATGAATTTCGGTGGCCCCATTGAAGCTGATTTGAGGATTTTTACTTCCGCTGATCCCAATGTTATTTCCACCGATGAATTTCGGTGGCCCCATTGAAGCGGCACGTTGACATCGTTTTGTTTGAAGAATAAATGGTTGCATTTCCACCGATGAATTTCGGTGGCCCCATTGAAGCATCATTATGTTTTGACGTTCTATACCCCGATGTTATTATTTCCACCGATGAATTTCGGTGGCCCCATTGAAGCCAAAACATCCAATAACTTAGATGCATTATTTGTTTTATTTCCACCGATGAATTTCGGTGGCCCCATTGAAGCATTCAATTGAATACGTCCACTCACAAGATAATTAATGATTTCCACCGATGAATTTCGGTGGCCCCATTGAAGCCGGTTGGTCGATCATTACGTGTTGGCCATACTTCGGATTTCCACCGATGAATTTCGGTGGCCCCATTGAAGCGGCTTGACGTAGATTAAAGTGTACCGCAATAGCCGAATTTCCACCGATGAATTTCGGTGGCCCCATTGAAGCATGTTTCCACCGACGATGGTGAGTCGGAACTATATAAATTTCCACCGATGAATTTCGGTGGCCCCATTGAAGCGACTTCCGCTCGTCCTTCTCTTCCTTCTCGGCCTTAATTTCCACCGATGAATTTCGGTGGCCCCATTGAAGCTGATTAAAAACATGCGCGGCGTTATCTCTCACTGCGGTATTTCCACCGATGAATTTCGGTGGCCCCATTGAAGCCGCGTAAAACTAGAGATTTATGTGGATGGTGTTCCTGATTTCCACCGATGAATTTCGGTGGCCCCATTGAAGCCGTGCAATGTAAGTTGTGCTTGCACTGTCAGGCTCTCATTTCCACCGATGAATTTCGGTGGCCCCATTGAAGCAATACCTGCAAACTTAATCATCCCACGGTTATTGCTGATTTCCACCGATGAATTTCGGTGGCCCCATTGAAGCATGTTAGA
>JAVCCE010000052.1 GCA_030765645.1 Candidatus Hinthialibacter antarcticus
ATATTTATTCAGAAACAGGCTCCGGCATTTCACAAATTGACAAACCAATCAGGCGTGGGTGGAACTCTGGGAGCGCCTGTGCATAAGGGCTTGAAAGCCCGCACTGAAGCGAGCAGAGTTGTACCCATGCCTGATACAGCGAAAGATCAAAGATTTACGAAAAAGCGTCAAAAAAACGCAATTTAATTTGTGATAAAGTATCCAAAATACCGGAAGAACCTTTTTTTAGACTAAACCCAGGTTCCGTTTTTTTTCATTCTGGCAAATCAGCGGGTCACGCCCAGGCCGCGTAAATACTCCGCGAGCGGTAAGTGCTTTTCAGGGAACAGGGTCTCGTTCCATTGATTGGTGATGTTGATTTTTGCGCCTGCGTTGATGAGCGCCTTCGCGACCGCCAGATAATCGCCTTTCGGGTTCTGGCAATTGTCGGCGCCATGCGCCGTCCATCCAAACGGCGAACAACCATACGCAATGCATTTCGCTTCAAGCGGCGAATTGTGCTGGAGAAGCAACTCCACTAGATTGACCAATCCAAACCAACACGCCCAATGCAGCGCGGTCGCGCCATGTTCGCCGCGCGCGTTTAAGTCGAAGCCGATTTCCGTCATCAATGCGAGCGCGTCCCAATTACATTTCCAGCCCGCGTCCGATACGGCGCGCATTTCACGGGCGGGCAGGTCGCGCACGTAGTGTGGATTGTCTTTCATCATTACAAGCGCCGCGTCCCGGTCGCCGCGCATACAGGCGGCGATAAAGTGGTCTTGTTGGGCCATCGCGTCTACGGCGCCGCGTTGCAATAAATATTCCGCCGTCGTGGTCGCTCCCATGCGCCGCGCAAAAATATACGCTGTTTGTCCGCTGTGATTTTTGGCTTCGAGTTTTACGCCGTGTTTGAGCAACAGCTCGACCAGGTCGCTGCTGCATCCACGTTTGACCGCCCAATGCAACGCTGTTTCATTCTCGCCCAAGGTTTCGTTTGGATCCGCGCCGTGTTCTAACAGCAGGCGTACGCCCGCCGCGTCGTTGCGGTCGATCATGTGGGGCAGGGCGTTTGTGCCTTTGATCGTCGCCTTGTGTTCCAATAATAATTGTAAGCAGGCGAGGTCTTCGAACTCGGTCGCGTGATAGAGCGATTCGTTGTCGTTCGGGTTCGCGCCGGATTCTAACAAGAGTTTCGCCAAGGCGGCGTTGTTGGCTAGGCCGCAGGCGCCGTATAACGCAGTCGGCGTCCAGTTGGCTTCTGCTTTGACGGAGGCGTTGGGGTTGGCGCCGTGTTGCAACAGCATTCGGGCGATATCTAAAATGCCCTGCGCCTGCGCTTCGCTCTCGCGGTGAAAGCGCGAGTAGCATAAATAAAACAGCGCTTCAGCATTGCGCGGCCCTAAGGGTTTCACGGCGAGAGACGCATCTTGTTGCAGCATTCGGGCGACGAGGTCTGTTTCTCCTAGAATACAAGCGCAAATAAAATCAGATTGGATCGTATCGCTGTATTCATTCGCAATTTGCCGCGCGGTTTTCATATCGCCGTGAATTGCGGTGGATAAAAACATAGCAATGGGATCATTGATAATTTCGATTCGGTGTTTGAGTTTTGGCCAACTCGAATAGCCGTACTCACGCGCCAAAATAAAATAGGCGTCGTTAAGCGAATAGTTCCAGGCTGCGTTTGGCTGGTGAGAAGGCGCATGTTCCGGTTTCGCATCAGAAAAGCGTTGCAGCGCATCGGCGTCGCCTCTTTTCAGGGCGCGGTGAAGTTCTTTGGCTTGTTTTTTGAGTTGGTCTAAATTGGGGCGCGATGGCAATTGCTTGAAAGACATAACGATCCTCCTTGGGTTGCGCCTGCCGTCCGCAATTTCAGGCGGGAAGAATCGTGTATGGTCGTCATTCCATTCGGTGGGACTCAGCCCCTTTCCGCGGACAGGACGCGCCCGAACAGCGCAGGCGTATTGTAACGGCGCTGCGTCGCGAAGCAAGTAAGTTATTCAAAACGGAAAAGCCAGATCGAGCCGCCGACCTCGCCGATGGGTTGATATTTTTCTAGCCAGTCGAAATAGGCGGGTGAACGAGGGCTGATGCGATGACGGATCGCCCAGTGTTTTCCGACCGCGATAATGCCCGAAGGCGGGGCCGCGATTTGCTCATCGAGCAGGCGTTGCGCACTGAAGCCATAGGCCGCCGGGTCGAACATCCAATTGGTTGCAATATATAACGTTTCGTCAGCGTGCGCCTCGGCGATGGTTCGCAAGCGTCCCAGGTCTTGCCCCCAATCCAGGTTCGAGTCGTCGAGAATGGCGTGTCCGTTTTTTGTACCGCCCGCGAATTCATTAAAGTAGGGCAGGTAGTCGGGAAACGTAAAACAAGATGAGAGAACAAACCATCCCAGCAAAATCAACAACCCGCCTTTTTGCCATTTCTGTTGAGGCGCCAAAGCCAGTCGGCCTAGATACAAAAATAGCAGTGGATAGACCGGCAATATGTGGCGCAGGCCAATGTCGACGCGATTGAAGACCGACGCGATGAACAATAGCGCGATGGTTCCAAGCAGCAGTCCGTCCGTCCAACTGTTCCAGCGGCGTTTGCATGCAAACGCGACAATCAGCGCGAGCAGAATGGCGGCGGGGGTTTTGGTCATAAATGCGACCAGTGAATAGTAGGGCCAGCCTTGGGTTGAATAGTCGCCAAGTAAATAGAAGGCGTAATTTAAGTGAGGCATCCCCGGGACGTCGACCGCGCCTTCGCCGCTGTGCAGTGATTTATAAAACACGTTTTGTAATGTATCCCAGTAGTAGACGGGTTTGAGTGGGAACCCATACGTTAACAATAAAACGATGATCGCTGTTGCAATCATCATGAGTCCGCTTTGCAACGCAGAGCGGACCCGTTGCGCGTGGTTTAAACTTGAAAGCCTCGGGTGGAATGCAAGGCCCGCGAAGAAAACGGGCAGCAACAGAACCCCTGTCGCTTTGGCGGATAGCGCCAACCCCAACGCGGCGCCGACCGCCGCCGTCCATCGCCAGGGTAACGACGTGCGCTGGAGGCTAAACAGATATAACGCCAGCATAATGAAGAAACAGGCGCCCAGGTCAAGCGTCGCCAGCCGCGCATGGGTCAGCATATTTGGCGAAAAGCAATAGAGCGCGAGCGTGAGTAATCCGCCGCCGTTTCCATACAGGCGTAGGCCCCAACAAAACAGCAGAAACGCGAGTCCGCATGAAAGCAACATCACTGGCAGCCGCGCCCAAAACAAGATGCGTTGCGGATCATTCGAGCCGTCGAGCAGCATCTTCCAGCCAAGGTCATACCCCAATCGCTGGCTGACCGGGTCGCCCCAGCGGTCTTGTTGCAGCGGCGGCGTGTTGATGTCAAGCCATTGCAGTGGGGTGCCAATCAACAGCCTCACCAACGGCGGGTGAGTGTGGTCGAGGCGAAAGTCGCCGGTTTTTACATAGAGATAGGCGGTAGAGACATAGGTGTATTCATCCGCCGTGGGAGATTTGAGCCGGGCGCTGGCGAGCGCAAGGGCGAGATGAACGGCGATCAGCGCCGCCGCTGTGAGTAGTAGCCAACGCGGCGCGGCGCTTAACTCAGTCATAGTCGCATACGGTTTGGCGGTTGTAGTAAATTACGCGCTGTGAGAAGCCTTTGAGAGCAATGAGACAAAACCAAGAATGACGCCAACAATCGCGCCGTAAAAAATATTGGTCATAAATAACACAAAGGCCCCAGGCAGCATTAACCCGATCATTTGACCGCCGTTGTTTAGAACCGGGACGTTATAGAGTGCGCTAAACGACGACGATATCGAGGCGAACAAAAACATGAATACAATTAACACCGCCGCGTGCATCCCGCTAAATAGCGTTGAGAAAAAGATCGCGCTGTCGCGTGATTGTGCGCGTTTGGGTAAAAAATAAAAATAAAAGAACGAACAGCCTGCGGCGATGACGAGAAATGGGATCCAAACCAATACGCCTAAATAACCGGATTGAAACTCAAGCGACCAGTGAAACGCGTTGGTGATGGTGTAAATGTAAAAACCGGTTCCAAGCACGCCGATGTCTTTTAGATAATTGGTTTCGGAGGCGAAGTGGTCGTCTTGGGTCACATAACTAAAGCGCCTCATCCCGGTATACTGCGCGCCAAAATACTGGTTGCCTTCATTGTCGGTTTGGACGGAGCCTTTGTTGGGCAGTGCGCGAAACTGCTTGGTTTCTGTGACAATGGTTGTCAGCAAAAACCCGATGAACAACATTCCTGCCAGGGTGATGGAAATCGAAGCAGCCAGTTGGCGCAGCGGCGGCAGGTCGAGCGGTTTGTCTTCAGCGCTTTGAGCGGCTGCGTTCTCAGCCACTTCATTCAGCGGGGCCGCTTGGTTGGGTGCGTCGTTCGTTTCGGTTTCTATCGTATTCCGCGCCACGTTGGTTCCTCAGAGAATAGAATTATTTTCGACGTGCTAAGGATAAAAGAGTTCTCCTTCAAAACGAAGAGCCAGGGCAAAAGGTAATCCTGCAACTGCGGTTGAAGGTGTTTTCTTTATGGAGTTTCAATGGTTGCGACCAGCGCCAGACCTACGCCCGGCGTAGTTTGAATTAAGTTCTCGGGTTTACGCCCCAGTGCGCGTTCGACGCGTTTATAAATCTCATTTTTTTGGCGGGATATCTGTTTTCGTTCGCCGATGCTCTCCGGCCACACGTCGCTTAGCAGCGTTTCATAATCAACGCAGACGTTCGCTTCGCTCGCTAAACGCTTGAGCAGTTGCGCTTGTAAGCGAGTCAGTTTCACGTCAACGCCGTTAATGCAAACGCAATTGGGTTTCGCTGCGTCAAAACGGATGCGGAAGGCGCCAGTCGCATTCTGCTGAGGCGCGGGGGCGGACGGCGTCTTGAACAATGATTGAATCACCGCTTCGGGCAGCATAGGTTTAAGCGCGTCCGCGCCGTGTTGCTGCGCAGATTCTGGCGAGGCTATGTCCATCCCGGTCAGCTGCAACGCCTGGGTTCGAGTTACGTCTTGCCGTTGAATCGAGTCGGCCCAGCGCAGCGAAGCCGAAGGGAGGCCGTGTTGAATCTGTTCTTGGAACGCGCGAAGCGCTTGTACGCTCTCGACAGAACACGCATGGCTGGCGGCGATATCGGCCAGACATCCTAACAGCCACGCCGCTTCTTCGCCCAAGCGCTGGATCGCGCCTGAATGCGCGTGGAAACGGCTTTCGAGTTGCGCCGTCGGTTCGCCCCGGCTCCATTGCCAAAGCAGCAGCGCTTTTTTGCAGGCGCGGTGGTGCGCGTCGCGCATGCGTTGGGGTTGGCCCGCCCATTCTTGAATCAACGGGTGGAGCCACACGCCTTCTTCTTCACACAAATCCAGCATCGCCTTGGGCCAGACGTGCGCGGCAATCTCGCGTCGCGGGACGGACAGATAGGCGTCGTCCATTTCTTGCAATTTCACAATGCGCCATAACAGAATGAGCGCTTCGGGGCCGTCGCTCCAATGCTCTTGGATGAACGCGCTCATTTGCAAAACGGAATGCAGCGACAACCCGCCGCTGGCGGCGGCGCGTCCCAATGGGGTGAGATAGTCGCGACCGTTCTCCGTAATCAACAAGCCGTCGCGGCGCAGTTGCGCAAAGGCGCGTTCGAGTTGCTCCGGCAAATCATCCGGCATTAGCCCCCAGCGCGCGGTCAGAGTGCGCGATAGTTCGTCCAACACGTCCTCTGGCGACAACGCGCGTTCGCCGCTGGCGCATTGCAGCACCAGGTTCGCCGCTGGCAGATGATGCAGCAACGGCGCGGCGGGTTGGGGCTTGGCGCGGGCGTAGAGGTTTAGCAGTCCCTCGGCGTCGCCTTCGTTGACGCACAACACCATGCCGCGTCCAAATTCGCTCAGTCCCAGGCGCCCGGCGCGGCCTAGCATGTTCCATAAACGGTCGGGCGGGATCGGCGCAGGGGAGGGCGGCTTACCGCTGCGCGCGTCTTCGGGCGTGGTGGCGTACATGCGGCGGGTGGTAAGCGCATTCACCACCGGAAAGTTGAGGCCTTCCGCCAGGGTGCTGGTGGCGCAGACGATCACCGCGTCGCCGCGCAACACCGACGCTTCGACCCAGGCGCGTTCGGCGGGATTCAGGTCACTGGTGTGCACCGCCACCCGGCGCGGTAACAAGAAGCGCAGCAGGTCCGACATCGCGGTCGCTTCCAGATGCTCTGCGTCGGGCATGGAAATGGTTTCGTCGGGTTCGTAGCCCTCCGCCAGCTTGCGCGCGGCGGTATAACACAAGTCGCGGCGCGGCCAAAACAGCAGCGTGGTCTCGCCGCGTTCGGCAAAGCAACGCGCCGCCTCCAACATAGCCTCGCCTTCATCCTCCAACGGCGGCAGCGGGAACTCCTCCGTCCCCTCGTCGCCGGAGTTGCATTCCTGATAAATAAAACGCCCGTTGCACAACACCCCTTGGCGCAGTTCAACCGGGCGCGATTCTTCGACGATCAGTTGCCCGCCCAGCCATTCGGCGGCGATGGGGTCGTTGACCATCGCTGACAGCCCCAGCATTTGCAACTTCGGGTTGGAGCGCAGCCTGTTGAGTAGTAGTTCGAGCATCGGCCCGCGCTGGGCGTCATAAAGGTAATGGAGTTCATCAATCAGACACGCCCCCAGCGACGCCAGCGCCCCGGCGTCGGTCGCCAGCAGCGAGCGCATTTTTTCGTAGATGACGATCGCCAGGTGAAAGTCGCCCCGGCGGACGTCGTCGTCGTCGAAGCGGTGGTCGCGGGTGGAGAGCGTAATCTTGTAGCCTAGCGGTTCGTAGCGGGCTTTCCACTCGGCGTAGCGTTGATTGGCGAGCGCTTTGGTGGGAACCAACAGCGCGGCGTTTCGGCCTTGCAGCGCGTGATGAAGAAACAGCGTCTCAGCCAGGAAGGTCTTGCCCGACGAGGTGGGGCCGCACAGCACCAGATTGGCGCCGTCGAATAGTTTGCCTTCGCTGACCGCCCGTTCTTGCAGCGGCAGCAACTGCGGGCCATAGGCGGCTTGCAGCGTCTGGATGTGTTCGGGCTTGAAGCCAAAGTGGCGGAGAAATTCGATTTCCATGATTGCTTTATTGACAGAGTATAGTGGGGCGCCTTAAGCAAAGCGACGCCCGCCGGTAAAAAGGCCCCGCCTTCTCTCTCCTAAAGATAGAGAGTGATGTATTCGCGCTGCCTGCCGAATAGATTGTACCGCCTGAAAAACGTACCGTGAGCGAGTTCTCTCATCATTCAATGGAGAATTTGATCGACAATGTAAAAGAGATCATCTCAACAATACAAGAGAGGTACATCCGGTAATTGTGTACCTAACATTGATGGATGGTCATGGTTTAGATTACGAAAACGTATTCCTGTATATCAAAAATAGACATACTAAATCAGGTATGGGTGTAACTCTGGAAGCGCCTGTGCATAAGGGCCTGAAAGCCCGCACTGAAGCGAGCAGAGTTGTACCCATGCCTGATACAGCGAAAGATCAAGAATTCACGAAAAAGCGTCAAAAAACGCAATCCAATTTGTGATAAAGTACCCAAATACCGGAAGAACAACAATAGATAACGCACCTCACCCGCCGCGGACGCGGTAGCCGATGTCTTTGCGGTAGTAGGCGCCCTCGAACGAAATCGCTTCAACCGCCGCGTAGGCATTAGCGCAGGCTTCGTCGAAATTCGCGCCGAGTCCCGTCACTGCGAGTACGCGCCCGCCGGAGGTGACGATCTGGTTGTCTTTCATCTCCGTCCCCGCATGAAACACAATCGCGCGGCCTTGAAACTCGTTCTCCACCACGTCGAGGCCTTCGATGACTTTGCCTTTTTCATAGGAACCGGGATACCCGCCCGACGACATCACCACCGTCACCGTACTCCGCGCCGCAGGGATAATTCGGTCTTCGCCCATCTTGCCCTCAGCGGAAGCGAGCAACAACGCATACAGGTCTTCGTCAATGGCAGGCAGCACCGCTTGGGTTTCAGGGTCGCCGAAGCGGCAGTTGAACTCGATGACGTATGGCTTGCCGTCGACTAACATGATTCCCGCATAGAGCAGGCCTGAATACGGGCAGCCTTCTTTTTCCATGCCCTCCAGCGTGGGGCGCAGAATGGTATCTTGAATTTCTTTCATCAGTTCATCGGTGGCGATGGGGACGGGGCTATACGCGCCCATGCCGCCAGTGTTGGGGCCCGTGTCGCCTTCGCCGATGGGTTTGTGGTCTTGAGACGGCGGCAAGATCGCCATGTGCTTGCCGTCGGTGATCGCGAAGATCGAGAGTTCCGGCCCGCTGATGCGCTCTTCGATGAGCACCTTCGCCCCGGCGGAACCGAAAGCCTTCTCTACCATGCACTGGTCGATAGCGGCGTCGGCCTCTTCGGGCGACGAGGTGACGATGGCGCCCTTGCCTGCGGCGAGGCCGTCGGCTTTGACGACGCACTGCTTGCCTTTCTCCGCTAAGGCGCGGACGTATGCTTTGGCGGCGGCGGGGTCGTCAAACGAACCGAATTCCGGTGAGGGAATGTTGTATTTCTTCATCAAGTTGCGCGCGAAGATTTTCGAACTCTCGATGCGCGCAGCGTATTGGGTGGGGCCGAAAACGGGTACGCCTTCGACCGTGCAGGCGTCGGCGAGGCCGAGCGCAAGCGGTTGCTCGGGGCCGACGACAACCAGAGCAAGCCGTTCAATCAGAGAGAAGGACGCCAGGTTGCTGACCGCGTCCGCCGCCATGGGCATGCGCCTCGCCAGCGCAGCGGTTCCTGCATTACCAGGGACGCCCCAGAACGAATCAATTGCTTCGCTTTGGTTGAGTTTCCACAACAAGGCGTGTTCGCGGCCTCCAGAGCCGACCACCATTACGTTTTTTCCCCGCTTTTTGCGCATCTTGCTCTCCTCAATTACGAATTAGAGCCTATCTCATAAACTTTTGTGTCATCGCGAGAAGCCTGCCTGACGCAGGCAGGGCCGAAGGTCAATTCGGCGACTTATTAATTGGGGAGGGCGAACCTCCTGGTGAGCCACTATGACGTAAAACCATATCGCACATTCGCGGCTCGTCGGGAGGCTCGCCCTCCCCGTATTTCATTCGTTACGCTTCATTCGCAATTACACAGAAGGAGATTTATGAGATAGAACCTTGTATCAACAGAAATGAAACACGCGGCGCAAGTCTTGTGCAAGCCGTGGGATTCTTGATGAATAGTAAAAGAGAATTGCGTTAATGTATTTCAGAATGCCGCACTGAAGCGAAGAGAGATGCACCCGCGCCTGAACTATGTGTTTATATTAATGGCATTGTTGTTACATTCCCTCCTCGCCCTAGTTGAATTTTGCTTATGCGGCTACAAATGAAGTCACTCTGATTGACCTTTTTGATAAAGATACGCATGAACCAACGCCGCACGCTGTTTCTCGTCTTTTTTACCGTATTTCTTGATCTGCTTGGCTTCGGCATTCTGATCCCGCTATTGCCCTATGTGGCGGTCGATTATGGCGCGACTTCGTTTGAAGTCGGCCTGTTGATGGCGATCTATTCGCTGGCGCAGTTCATCTTTTCGCCCATCTGGGGGCGCTTGTCCGACCGTATCGGGCGTCGGCCCATTATGATCCTCAGCCTGGTTGGCTCGGTGGTCGGCTACTTGATGTTCGCTTTTTCACACACGCTGGCGTGGTTGTTTGTTTCGCGCTTGTTGTCCGGCATTGCGGCGGCGAACATTTCGACCGCCAACGCGATCGTCGCGGATGTAATGCCGCCCGAAAAACGCACCAAAGGCATGGGGCTGGTCGGCGCCGCGATTGGCCTGGGCTTCGTCTTCGGCCCTGCGCTGGCCGGGCTGTTCGTCGGCAAAGACGACTACATGCTGCCATTTTTGATTGCGGCGGGGCTTTCGGCGCTTGATCTGGTTCTTGTCATATTCTTCTTGCCTGAAACCCGCAAAGTCACCGGTGCAGACGTACCGGGACGTCGGCGCTTTTCCATCAAACTTCTACGCGACGCCATGCAGGCGCCGTTTATTCCTTCTTTGTTGATTATTTCGCTGTGTTATTACACCGCGTTCTCAGCGATGGAGAGCACTTTCGCGTTGTTTGTATTTAGCGAATACGGCTGGTCGGCGCGCACCAACGGCTTGGTGTTGTTTTGCGTCGGGCTGGTGTTGGCGTTTGTGCAAGGCGGACTGGTGGGCCGGGTCGCCAAATGGCTGGGCGACTTTAATGTGCTGACCTATGGTCTGGCGGGACTCACCGTCGGGCTGTTTTTGATGTGCCTCTCCTATTCACCGACGCTGTTCTTGCCTGCGGTGTTTATCCTGTCGGTTTCGGCAGGCTTCGCCACCCCCTCAATGACCAGCCTGATCTCGCAACTCAGCGCCGACGATTTTCAGGGCGGGATGTTGGGCATGCAGCAGTCGATGGCCAGCATGGGACGCATCATCGGCCCGTTGTTGGGCACATTCGCCTTCGGCGCTTTGGGCCATCATTCGCCATTCGCCATCAGCGCGGTTATCGTACTGGCGGCGTTTCTACTGATGTTGCCGATGCGCTTTCGCGGCGCAACCGCCCTGGTTCGGCCTGCCAATTTGGCCCAGCCAGAAGAGGCTGAATAACTCCCTGTAATATTTGATCCGCTGATTCGTATAGAGTTATTGAATATCCGCAAAAAAAAGCTCTTTTTGCATGGATATTGCGTTAAATTGTTGGGTAAGTTTTTCGTTTTTATCCGTTCAACGGTATAATGATTTCAACACGGATACACTCAACAAAACGAAACCAAATTTATTGATTGAGGTATAAAAAAATGAATGGATTACTACTCATGTTAGGCGTGATGGCATTGATGGCCTTCGCGAGCCGGGGCGTACAGGCGTCGTTTCGCAAATATAGCCAGGTACCCATCCGCAGCCGCATGACTGGCGCACAGGCGGCGCGTCAAATTCTTGACGCAAACGGGCTGCAAGACGTCGCCATTGAGCGCGTCGCGGGTGAATTGACAGACCATTACGACCCGCAGAAGCGCGTCTTGCGGCTGTCGAGCGTGGTTTACGATCAACCCAGCGTGGCTTCGGTCGGCGTCGCCGCCCACGAAGCGGGCCACGCGCTGCAACATCAAAATGGCTATGCGCCGTTGATGATTCGGCAAGGCATGATTCCAATCGTCAACTTTGGTTCAGCGTTTGGCATGAACATGATTATGGTCGGCATGTTGGCGTTATTTTTCCTGAGTCAACAACTGGGATTTATGATTGGCATCATCGGGCTGGCGCTCTATTCTCTCGCAGTTCTGTGCAGCATCATCACCTTACCGGTTGAATTTAACGCCAGCAGCCGCGCACTGGCTTGCTTGAACCAGTACGGTATCGTTTCGTCAGAAGAGCATAGCGGTACCAAAAAAGTGCTCAACGCAGCGGCCTTAACCTACGTCGCAGCCGCTGTCGGTTCAGTTCTGACTCTTCTGTATTACGCATCGTTTTTCTTGGGTGGAAGCCGCGACTAACACCGTCCGCATCACTTCAATATTTCACGGGGGATTCGTAAACCACGAATCCCCCTTTATTATGTGTTGAGATAAGAGTTTTACTCTCCCCAAAAATTACGGGAGGCCGAGGCTCCCGCCGAGCCGCAAAAAGAGAAAGGCAATCGGTTTTATCCGGCTCACCAGGAGGTTCGCCCTCCCCGTGAATGTACAAAATAAAACGCAATCCCCTCTCTCAAATGGAGAGGGGATGAATTGTGCAATGATTGATAGATGAATCCTATGTCGAAAACTTCACAACCATCGCCCGCCCGTAGCGCAGCCCTGCAATTGCTGGACGCCTGCCTCACCCATGATGAGACCATGATGGACGCGCTCGATGAGATCGAAGACCCCGACATCGACAAGCGCGACGCCGCATTGGCGCGGGAAATTGCGCTAGGAACCTGCCGCCGCCTGGGCGCGGTGCGGTTCGCAATTCGGCGGCTGGCGAAGAACTTTGAGAATTTTCCCGGCGCGGTGCAACGCATTCTTGAACTGTCGGCCTATCAATTATTGTTTCTTGACCGCACCCCGGCCTACGCGGTCGTCTCTGATGCGGTCGAACTGACCCGCGCGGCAAAATGCGGCGGGCTATCGAAAGCCGTGAATGGAATTCTACGCAACCTCGACCGCCAAAAAGATGAGATCGAGTTTCCACAGCCGACGCCCGATTTGCAGTCGTATCTCTCCATCACAGAATCGCACCCGGCCTGGCTGATCGAACAATGGCGCGCCCAACTCGGCGAATCCAAGACCCGCGAACTCTGTGAATATAACAATACCCGCGCTCCGTTGTCGCTGCGCTTGCGCGACCGGGAGGCGGCGTTGAAGGCGCTCGATAAACTCGGCGTTGCGTATTCGCTTGACGAGCGCTTTGGCGACCGCGTCGAGATTGAATCCAACCCGGACGCTTCGCTGTTTGATGAAACCTTTTGGACCGCCCAGGACGGCGCCGCCCAACTGGCCGCCGCCTGCGTAGGCGCTGCGCCGGGTATGCGTATCTGGGACGTATGTTCTGCGCCGGGCGGCAAGACGTTTTACATGGCGGATCGTTTAAAGAATGAAGGCAAAATCATCGCCGGGGACCGCAGCCGCAGACGCTTGAGCCGATTGACGCGCTTGCAGGCGCATTTGGGGTTGCATTGCGTCGAAACCCATTTGCTCGACGTATTGAGCAAGCCTGTCAAATTTGACGAGCCGTTTGATGCGGTCTTGTTGGACGCGCCTTGTACGGGTTGGGGCGCATTTCGCCGACGTCCTGATTTGCGCTGGCGGTTGCACCCCGCCGACGCGCAGCGCCTGGCGGAAACGTCGCTGGAAATGATGGAACGCGCATGCGTCGCGGTGAAGAAAGGCGGCGTGTTGGTGTATTCTACTTGTACGCTGTCGCGTGAAGAAAACGCGGGCGTGGTGCAGACGTTTTTGCAGCGGCATCCACAATTTGAACGGGATTCGGTCGCGCCGTTTCTGCCGCCTGCGTTTGAGACGGCGGTTAATCCTGACGGCGCGTTGGAGTTGTTCCCGCCCCAATGGGGGCTTGACGGCGCCTTCGCCGCGCGGCTAAAGAAAAAAGCATGAACCCTTTATCTGAAGTTTTTGGTTTCCCGCCCTCGGACTGTAGTCCAAAAGCCATTCGCTACAGAAAGAACAAACTTTGCCCTTACAACAATATCATTCCAAATTGTACCAAAGATAAAGCGAATGACCCGCTTGGCGTATGTAGTATAAATCACGAGGGGGCGCCAGTCATAACATGCCCGGTACGGTTTCGAGAAGATTGGCTTATCACAGATGATGCGGCCGATTTTTTCTTCCCTGATTGCACGGATTGGACGTCATTAACAGAAGTCCGTTTAGTTGATTATTATGAAAAGTCAGCGGGCAATATTGATGTCGTCCTCGCAGCATATAATAGCGATGGCCATGTTTATGATTTTTGTTCGCTTGAGATACAAGCGGTTTATATTTCAGGCAATATTCGCGATCCGTTTAAGGCTTATATGGCCGATTATAAGAACCAGTCAAATTTTGACTGGTCGGGCCAGCCAAAATATCCAAGACCTGATTATTTGTCGTCTTCCAGAAAAAGGCTTGCTCCTCAATTACTATTCAAAGGGGGCATACTACACGCGTGGAACAAGAAAATGGCCGTCGCACTCAATAAAGGTTTTTTTGAAACATTGCCAACTTTAAAGCCTGTAAGTAAAGAGGAAGCGGAAATTGCCTGGCTGATTTATGATTTAGAACCCGATCAAACGAAACTTATACTTAAAAAAGTTGACATTATCTACACCAAATTTAAAAATGCTCTCGATTCAATCACAAAGTCCAAGCCGGGCAACATTGATGCGTTTATGAATATATTGCAAAACAAAGTTGATAAAAAACTTGAAACGCCGCCGGTCAATAAAACAATTGAAAACCCAATTGAGTCGGAATGATGCAAACCTATCTTTTTCAAGACGCCGAAAACCAGCTGCATCACAAAGCGGTGAATGTCGCTTCGGTTCCACAGCGCAGCCCGTTCCGGTATCCAGGCGGAAAAACGTGGTTTGTTCCCCGTTTTCGAGAATGGATTCGAAGCAAACCAACTAAACCAACGTATTTAGTTGAACCATTTCTTGGCGGCGGCATCATTTCTCTTACTGCTGCTTTTGAAGATTTAGTCGAACAAGTCATCATGGTAGAAATTGATGAAGAAGTTGCGGCTGTATGGAAATGCATCATAAACGGAGATTCGGAGTGGTTAGCAAACTGCATTCTTAACTTTCAAATCAATAAAGACAACGTCTTAAAAGAACTTGCGAAAAAAAACAGCGATATCAAAAGCCTCGCCTTTAAAACGATTCTGAAAAATCGAACCTTTCACGGCGGCATTTTAGCGGCGGGTTCCGGGCTATTAAAAAATGGTGAGAATGGCAAGGGAATTCAATCGCGATGGTATCCTGAAACCTTAGCTCGACGACTCCGCCAGATTGATCAGATCAAACATAAAATTACTTTTATTCAAGCAAATGCATTTGATATTTTGAATGAATACTCCAATCAAGGAAATGTTGTCTTTTTTATTGATCCTCCCTACACCGCTGGCGGCAAAAAAGCAGGAAAAAGGCTTTACACGCATTCTGAGTTAGATCATCAAAAACTTTTTTCTTGTTGCGCAAAGTTAAAAGGTGATTTTATTATGACCTATGATAATGCAGACGAAGTAAAAGATTTATCTAATGAATATGGATTTTCATCAAAAACAATACCAATGAAAAATACGCATCACGCGAACATGACAGAACTTGTTGTCGGGCGTGATTTAATGTGGCTTTAGGGTATTAACGGGTAATTCAACCTCAAAGAGAGGCGCATCCATCCGCATGATGGCGATACTTCGATTTTTGTTTCGGCTGGCGGGCAATTTTGTCTTCATCTTGTTTCTGCTGGCGGTTCTCATGGCTGGCATGGGGCTGGGCGGGTTTTTTCTGCTTGATTATCTCATCAAGGGCGAAACCGTGGTGGCGCCCAACGTGATGGGCATGTCCAAATCCCGCGCCATCGAGACGCTCACCGAGAGCGAACTGCTGGTTAAAGTGCCTATCGAAGAAGTTAGCGACGAAGACACCCCGCCCGGCATCGTCATTGAACAGCGCCCGTTCCCGAATACCGTCGTTAAAAAAGGCCGCCGCATCAGCGTCAAAATCAGCAAAGGCCCGCGCCTGGCGATGATCCCAAACCTGATCGGGCGCCCCGACAAAGAAACCGTCTACGACTTGCGCAGCGTTGATCTGCAAATCGACCAACGCAGCAACGTCTTTCATTCGACCCAGCCCGAAAGCGTGGTGGTCGCCCAAGACCCGCTGCCGGGCGCGCGTCTGGTGCCGGAAAAGTCGATGGACATTCTGGTGAGCCTCGGCCCCAAGCCGGTCGATTACATCATGCCCAATTACACCGGCATGGATAGCAAAGACGTGTTGAGTTCCGCTTCGCCCAAACCATTTATTTTTAGCGAAGATGAAATTGAATATAAAAAAAGCAGCGACCCCGCCGAATGGGGGCGCGTCATCGAGCAGCGTCCTGAACCCGGCGCGCGGATTGCGGCGGGCGAGCACGTAACCTTTACGGTCGCGTCTAGCGGAATGACATTGGGCGCGATCCGTTTTGTGAACATTCGCTTTGATGCGCCGCCGGTGATGATTTACCCCCGGCGTCCTGCGCTGCTGGTTTGGGACAACGCCTCTAAACTCAACGGCGCTCCATCGGTGTTGCCCTTGCGCCTCGATACGCAATTCAGCCCGGTCAATGTATGGATGCCCGTCTACGGCGACGCCGTCGCAGCCTTGTGCGCCATGCGCGACGACCAGTCGCTGCCTGAGTATGAGATCATCGATAAACGGTTTTATCCCGCCGTGTTTGAACCAAGCGATCTGTAATAAAGACGTTCAGCCTTCATCTTTTGACAAAGGCCGTCAACAAGCGGCAATTGTTTTATGATTTGAATATTGACAAAATTTATATAGATTATAGTTTGTATGGTAGACGCAGCTTCACAGAATGCTTGCTTGGATGGATCAATGTCAGAAACTACGAACCAACGTCCGACACGGATGACCATACTTTGCCTACTCAAGAAAAACGGCAAAATGACCGCCAAGCAGATCGGCGAGCTGCTGGGCGTGACCGCGATGGGCGCCCGGCAACACCTGACCGCGATGGAAAAAGAAGGCATTCTGCAATCCGAATTTGTCCGTCAAAAAGCGGGGCGGCCTGCGTTGTATTTTAGTCTCGCTCAACCGTCGGAAAAATTTTTCCCTCAGCAATACAACGATCTCATCGTCAGTCTGCTCAAAACAATGGAAGAGGTGGACGGGCGCGACAAGATCGGGCAGTTGCTTGAAATTCGCCGTCACAAATTAAAAGAGCAATATGAAGGCCGCATGAACGGCGACGCTACGCCGGATCGCATCAAGACATTGGCCGACTTGCGCGACAACGACGGCTATATGGCCGATTTGAACGAAAACGCCGAGCAATTTGAACTGGTCGAACACAATTGTCCGATTGCGCAGGTCGCGCGTGAGTTTCCCGAAGTCTGTCAGCATGAGTTGGAACTATTCAAAGAACTGATTGGCCTCCCGGTCGAACGGGTGCATCACATGATGAACGGCGGTCACGCCTGCGTTTATAAAATCATCAAAACCAAAAACAAAAAATAACTCATTGATAGAATGAAAACCCAAGAGGCCGGATGAACTCATCCGGCCTTTTTTTATCTATATGGAAAGCACGCTAATTAAACCGAATCGGAACATAGTTCAGATAATCATTGGCGGGGCTTGTTTCTATTCCGACCGCCGCATTCATCAACCACACTGGCTTTTCAACAAACGCTTCGCGAACCGGTTCCAGTGAGATGACCGCTTCGAGCGTAACCAAACTGCCGTCCTGCTCAATGGAAGCCTTCCACGGAAAGCCTTCATCGGGTTCTGGTTCATTTTCTGCGAGCAGTTCTTTCGGCAGCCAATCAAATTCCTGTTTGGTTAAGTCTTTCATAATTGATTGAAACGTCTTTAAAATATCGTCGCCGGAAGGCGCTTCTGTTGCATTCAATTGGAAGTCAAACGGATCGTCATTGATCTTGTTCGCGGATTGCCGCAAGATCGACCACCCATCGCCGCTGTTGTGGGCCATGACCGAATAATCAACCCGGCTGGCGTAATCGCGCGATGGACTCAGCGAAATGCGAAACTCCACTTCATCGGATGCGACCTCTGCCCCCGGCAGTTGAATGGCGACGTATAATCCGTCGTTGGATTGGGCGACCATCGCCTTTGCGTTTGGAGGCGACAGCAAATCAAACGATGGGGCGTCGCTCCACTCGGCGTCATTCTCATTGATGGCTGGAACTAGAATCACTTCATTTGTATTTTCATTTTGCAACAACTGAGACTCGAATTTCGCAGACGCTGCGACAGGAGATTGCCCATACGTAGTCGTGATTTTTTGCAGAAGCGATTGGGCCGCTTCGATTCTGCCTAAGTCGCGCAACGAAGTCGCGACGCCAAACAAGACCATGGCGGCGTCAATCTTTGAATTTGCCTGAGCGAACGACTGAATGCGCTGCCGAATTTCATCGGCGGAACTGGAACCCAGCGCGACTTCGCGGGCGATGAGCAGCGACGCGGTCGGGCTGGTTTTTAACGCCAATGCGTAGGCTTCTTCCGCCGCCTGTGGATTGCCCTGGCGTTGATAGGCCGAAGCCAGGCCGGTGAGATAATCGAGATGAGCGGGGCGTTGTTTGAGTAAGTTTTGATACAAGCGTACAGCGCGTTCGTCGTCCCCACGCTTGGCGCAACTTTTCGCCCAAGTGAAGACCAATTCTTCCATGCCAACCGAAACCGGGCGGCGCTTGATGTTGGCGGTACTGGGCGTGGCGCGTAAATCCTTCGACACCACCCATTTTTCTGTGTGGATTTCTTCTTTAGAGAAGTTTGACTGCTTAGCCGATGCGCGATAAATCTGCATACACCCTAACCAATAGGCGACGCGGTCAATGACGGCTTCGGCCAGCGCAATCTCATCGGGGTTAGAGTCATTCGCCAGTTGAGTCAGCGAGGTGATGCGCAAAAGCGATTCGCGGGTGGTATAAAATTCGGAGGCGATATCTTGAAAGGCAATCTTGTGCGCGGGCTGTAAGATTTTATCTTGCAACGCCTGATAGTCGCGGCTTTTCTGGATGCTGGGGCGGCGCCCGTTGCGCACGTCAATCATCTCGCGAATGAAATTCACGTTAGTGGACAGAATAAACCGGCCTTCGTCAATGCACCAACTCGGCGTGACGGGAACAAACGGCAGGTCGGAGCCAATCGAGGTAATGGCAACGCCGCGATGGGTTTCTTCATTCACGCCAATGGGGATTTTAAATTGCAGCATGGCGTTGACGAACGCGTCTTGAATTTTGCTGAGCGATTGCCGCAAGCGGGCTTCATCGTTCGCTTCAATGATTAAAGCAACGTGGTTGGCGGGCGCGACCGCGTTGAGGTCAGCCAACGGACGCACCATGCATAATGAATCGCCCATCCACGAGAGCAAGTCGCGCTCAATGTCGACGCCGATCTCATTCATAAACCCGGTCATGTCGGACTTCATTTTTTCGCCTTGCGGCAAAGTCGCAAGCATCTGGTTCGACAGCGCCCAAAGGTCTTTGAGATTAAAGACATTGCTATACCAAAACGAACCGGTTTGCCTCGGCAGTGACTCTTGCAGCGGGAACGCCGCCTGCTCGCGCTCGAAAATCTCAGCGAGAAACGAGTCTAAGCGCTCCGGGTCGAGCTCGACGATTGTGGTGGTTTGTTTGACGCCGCCTTCTTGAACAATCGACGCCATGCCGTTGGCGCGAACGGCGCGCACGGCGTTCAGCCCGGCCTGAACGCCGCCGAACAGCGATTGGCTCCATTCGCTATCGTCGCCTTTGCTGGAACCCATCTGAGCGAACCCTTGCGCGGTTTTTGCAATATTCGAGACGCTCTCGACCATCCCCGCGACCGGCATGAACGACATCCACGAATGGGGGTTGGGCAAGCGCCCGATGATGGATTGATAATCTTCGTCGTCAACCAAGACATCGTTGGGGTAATCAAACTGCTCAATCAAATCAATCACCAACGGTTTGCTGGTGGTGAGAACCAATTTGTTTTCATAAACCGTGTATGACAAACTCAAGCCGGGAATGCGCCCCGGCCCCAACAACGACGTGAGCGATAAGCCGTCATAAAAATCTTCTTCGACTTCTAACGCCGGCAACACGCTGGCCACGCCGCTGAGCAGATGGTGCAAGTAGAGGTTGGCTTGTTCTTCGTTCTTGAGTTCTGAAATAAAGATCAGCGTTGGGATGCGGTTGAATTGCTGCCCGAATCCAGTGATCGCCATACACCAGCGGTCGCCAAACACGCCCTCGAGATCGCCGATGTCGGCGGATTCGAGCGCTGCGTTCCATTCGTCCATGAGAACGCGCCATTCCAACACGTCGTTCATGGTGTCGCCCAATTGGCGCATGGCTTCGTCAAAATGAGGGAACGCTTGCTCTGCGTCGAGCGAGGCGTCGCCTTCCATATAGAAAATTATGTCCGCAGGAACGATCTGGTCGAATTGGATCTGCTGGCTAAAGGCTGTCGACCCGGTCAAGACCGCGATTATGAGTAACGCAAGACGAATTGGCTTCAACATCTTCATGGCTCCGTTGGCGTACTGCGCCAGTTTTAGGCTATATAATCGACATAAAACTAAATAAAGACGCACCCAGCCCAATCACGGCTTGGCGGCGTTTGAGTTCTTCTAATTGATTGACGGCCTCAGTGGCTTCGGTTTTGATTTGCGTTTGTTCGTCGTTAGCGCGCAACGAAGTGATGCCCTCGCGAATTGCGCTGAGCGCGATTGAGGCTTCGGATTTCGTTTCGATGGCTTTGTAGGTCTCAGCCAATGCGCCAGAGCGTTCGCTGATGGCGTTGACGCCGGACGAAATCGCACTGCCTGCGAAACTGGCGGTCGCGAGAAGGGCTTGTTGTTGAATGGGGTCGAGTTCCGCCGTCGGGTTGTCATCCGCCGGGGCTTCAGCGATTCGTTGGCTGCCGTCGTCAACGGGCGCTTGCATCTGCGGGACGATGACAATTGAAACCAACGCCAACACAACGCAAGCCGCCATCATAAAACGCGGCGCCAAAAGCCAACTCCAACTGGCGTTGACGCGCCGCGTCGGCATCGCCAGGCGCTGATGGACTTGCTGCACCGTGTCCGACACCAGGCCGTCGATTTCTGCGTCTGATAAATCAGGTTGCAGCGCATCGTCAAACAGGGCGTAGGTTTCCAACAGCTGGTGCGCTTCGGGGTCGCTTTCAATGGACTGCGCGACGCGCCGGGCTTGGTCGTCGTCGAGCAGGCCGTCGTAGTAGCGCGAAAGCATGTCGGGCGTAATGGGTTGTTTCGCCATAATCTTTTTCCTGTGTTGCTTGTTAGTCCGCCGGGCCGTAAACTTCTTGCAAGACCGGCTGGAGCCGTTTGGTTAATTTTTTTCTCGCGGCAAATAACGTCGTGCCGACGGTTTGTTCGCTGCATTCCATTACTTCGGCGATTTCTTTCATCGACAGGCCTTCGCAACTTCTCATCGTCATCACCATGCGTTGGTTTTTCGGTAATGACTGAATCGCCTGCATGATTGTTTCCTGCTGCGCCGATTGCATGGCGGCTTCGTCGGGGCGCAACGTGGTGCGTTCGTCGATTGAGGCCGCTTCGATCACAGCAAGAGTTTCGGGCGCCTGATGGTCGAAGGCGGTAACGCGCCCGGGCTTATGTTTGCGGAAGTAGTCGATGCACAAGTTGTTGGCGGTGCGAAACAGCCACGACTTCAGGCTTTTATCTTCGCGCAACGACGCCAGCGAGCGGTGGAGACGGACGAAGGTTTCTTGCAGCAGGTCTTTGGCTTCGTCGCGGTCGCGCAACATCCGGTAAATAAAGTGAAACAAGGGTTTTTGGTAGCGCTCCACCAACTCATTGTACCCCCGCTGGCTGCCGTTTTTCCAAAGCCGCAACGACTGCGCATCAATCTCCCGGTCGGAGACAGGTTCTTGGGCCTCTTTCGCCGCTGGGGGCGCCATGTCTAACACGATCACTTGTGACTCCCAGGTTTGAACAATTTGGCTACTGCCTCCATCAAGTAATACGTAGCCCGGCCTGAGAATATTTATAAAAAAAACAATTTTTGATAAAAGAAAAAGCGCCATGGTTCGTATAGACCAGTATGCGGTTTTTTGGGAAATAAAATCAACGCCTAAATTGCATGATAACGGTTTTCGATCAAATGTCACGAAAAGCCTGAACGCGTCTATACTACAGCAGGTTTTTCATGCAATTTTATGGGGAATACGCAGTTTAAAGGGACCAATTCAAATAAAATGACGACTGAACAAGCCGCCGTTGCGCTCGACCGCCTCACCGTATCGTTTGGGACGAAAACCATTCTGCAAGATTTGTCCGTCCAGTTTCCATCGGGCGGGATCGGCCTCTTGGGGCCGAACGGCGCAGGCAAAAGCACCCTGCTCAAGACGCTGATGGGCTTTTTGACGCCCGATCAGGGAACGGCGTCTATCTTTGGCTTGAACCCGGCCCGCGAAGGCGCGGAGGTTCGCCAGATGTTGGGGTATATGCCCGAAGAAGAGGCCTATATTCCAGGCATGACCGCTGTCGAGTTTGTCTCGTATAATGGCCGCCTTTCGGGCCTGCCGCCGAACGAGGCGGTGCTGCGCGCCCATCAGTCGCTGCATTATTGCGGGCTGGGCGAAGCCCGTTACCGTAAAATCGACACCTATTCGACCGGCATGAAACAACGCATCAAACTCGCGCAAGCGCTAATCCATGACCCCAAATTAATGCTGCTCGACGAACCGACCAACGGGCTTGACCCCGAAGGCCGCAAAGCGATGCTCGATTTAATTGAAGATATCACCGTCAACAAAGGCATTTCCGTTATCCTGTCGAGCCATCTGCTGCCCGACGTCGAAGCGGTGTGCGAGTCGGTGATGGTGCTCTTTCAAGGGCGAATTGTCGCTTCCGGCAAAATTGACGACCTCAAGCAACTCGCGCAACGGGCGTTTGAAGTCAACATCAAAGGAGACGAGACGCGCTTTCGCGAGGCGGTGCAACGCTTCGGCGGCAATTGCGTGATGAAAGAGAACGGCCTCTTGCGGGTGACGTTGCGCGAAGGGCTGGGCCAGCGCGAGATTTTTGTCGCGGCGCGTGACAGCGATGTGCAGGTACGCCGTATGACCCAGGAAGAAATGACCTTGCAGGAAGTATTCGCCAAAGCGATTCAGGCGGCGTAAACCAGAAGGGAGCCAACAGTGCCCGTATATCCACAGACCTACCGCCACTATACTGGCCAATGGCGTCCGCGCTCGCTGGGCTGGACGGTGATTGCGCTATCCGGCATCACCCGCTTGTGGCGCAACAAAGGCATCCGATTTATCTTGATGGCCGTCGGGGCCATGTTTATGTTATCGGTGGCGCGCTTGTATCTGGCGGCGAATATTGAATTATTAGACTATTTGGGAATCAACCTAAACAATGATTCAGGCTTTCGGATTGATGATTTTCAAACAAACCGCTTCAAGGCCATATTCGCGGTTAACGACGCGTTTTATTTCAACTTTTTCCAATCGGTGTATTTAGGCTTTTTCTTTATCGCCCTTCTTGCGGGCGCAGGGGCCATCGCTTCTGACCGCCGCAGCAAAGCGCTGATTTTATACCTTTCCAGGCCGCTGACGCCGTTGGATTACTTGTTCGGTAAATCAGCGTTCATTCTGTTTTATTTATACGTAGTGTCGCTTGTCCCCGCGTTATTATTGATGTTTTTACACGCATTCTTTAATGAAGACTGGGGCTACCTGTTCACCCATATTCCATTGGCGATGAAAATTTTCGCCTACGCCAATGTGATTGCGATTCCGCTGACCATTTTAATTCTGACGCTATCGTCATTGTTTAAATCCAACGAAGCGGCGGGCGCATTTTTCGCTGCGCTCTATTGGCTGCCGGACGTTCTCGTGCAGGCGATTCGCGGCCTGTTGGGACGCTGGTTGTGGGGTTCAAACGACCCCGAATGGTGGTCGCTGTTGTCTTTATCAAACATCTGGCAGCAGATCGGGTCGTACTTATTCTTAGAGGAAACCACATTTCGATTGCCCTGCGTCTTTCATCTTATTGCGCTGATCGTGATGTGCGTGTTGCTCTCGGTTGTGTTATACCGCCAGATTCGCGCAGTGGAGGTGATAACCTGATGGCGATTGTTTCCCTGCAAAACGTATCAAAATGGTACGGCGAAGTCATCGGCGTCAGCGACGTGACTTGTGAGATCCGCCCCGGCGTGACCGGGCTGCTCGGCCCCAACGGCGCGGGCAAGACAACGCTGTTCAAAGTGTTGACCGGACTGATGCAAGTCGATACCGGGCGCATCAGCATTGACGGTAAGCCCGTTTGGAACAACCCCGATATCTATCATCTGATCGGGTTGTGCCCCTCGTCGGAAGCGCTGTACGAGCAACTCACCGGGTTGGAATTTTTAACCTACATGGGGCGGCTGCATGGAAATTCTGACAGCGACGCCCGCGAACGCGCTATGCACACCCTAGGCGAAGTGGGGCTGACCGAAGCCGCCCACAAACCCATCGGCGCCTACAGCAAGGGCATGCGCCAACGGGTCAAATTTGCGCAATCCATCCAGCATGATCCACGAGTGTTGCTTTTGGACGAACCGCTGTCCGGCATGGACCCGATCGGGCGCCACGCGGTGGTGCAGCGCATCAAACATTACGGCGAAGAAGGCAAGACGGTCATCGTCTCCAGCCATATTTTGCATGAAGTCGAAGAGATGACCAACCGTATTATGTTGCTTAATAACGGCATGTTGCTCGCCGAAGGCGTCGTTCAGGAAATTCGTGAACTGATCGAAGAACAACCGCGCCAGGTACAGATTGTTTCGCCGGAGATGCGGCGCTTGTCGAACCGCTTAATCGAATTTCCCGAAGTCAAAACCATACGCTTCGGCGAAGACCCTAACGAACTGATCGTACAAACTCATTCGCCGGATCTGTTCTTTCCGCGCTTGACGGAACTGATTTTAGAAGAAGACATCCCCGTGACGCAAATGAACACGCTGGACGATAACTTACAATCCGTATTCGAGTATCTAGTCAAATGAACGAACCGATGAGCCGTCTTTCACAATATGGAAACAGCCTGGCCGCGCTGATCGCGGTCAACGCCAAGATGAAACTATTGGGCCGCAGCCCGTTGTTTCCGATTATCTTAGTTTTGTTGTCATTGATGCCAGTGATTTTATGGCGGCTGGTGTTCGCCTGGCTATCGAAGGCGGCGTCGATTGAGAGCATCTGGGTCGACGCCTACACGGTATACGCCATTTTTTGCAGCACGCTTTACATGCAATTTTACGTCCCCCTGCTGGCGATCTTTTTGGGCATGTCGGTCTTTAGCGAAGAGATTGAAAACGAGACAGTGGTGTTTCTGTTGTTGCGTCCCGTGCCGCGCACCATTCTCGTGCTAGGAAAATTCCTCTCCTATGTCGTGGTCTCGTCGTCGTTGTTGGGCGTGTCGCTGGTGTTGTCGTATCTCATCATCGGCAGCATCCCCGAAGCGGGTTTGATTACCGCAAACCTCGACATGCTGGTGCAAGACTGGATGGTATTCACGCTGGGCTTGGCGTCTTATGGCGCGGTGTTGATGCTCATCGGCGTGTTCACTAAACACCGCTTAATGACGGGCATCTTCTTGTTGTTTGTGTGGGACCCGATGGCGGCCTATTTTCCCGGCAGCGCCTATCAACTGACAGTGCGCCATTATCTGTTTTCCATCTTCTCGCATAGCGACGTACAAACGGGCCAAGCCTCGCTTAGCGACGCGCTCTTGCTTTTCTTAAGCGACCATCCGTCGGCGTCTGGCTTGATGTCGGTGATTGTGTTATTGCTACTCATTGCAACATGCATCGCGCTGACCACTTATATTGTGAAAAACCGCAACCTGCGGTTAGGACAAGCGCAAGAAGCATAAACAAATTGAGGCGACCTGCGTTTAGATAATCTCTTACAATCTCTTACAAGGACCTTATTTTTCCGGCTTGGGGCATTGGTCGACGAATTTTAACGACTCGTTGATGAGAATCTCACCGGTTTTCTCTCCTAAACTTGTCCGGGTGATGTAGGCATAGCGCTCGAAACTGTCGTAATCTTCCTTGGTCAGAATATAACCGAAGGCGTCATTGGTCAGACCAAACAAGAAATTATGCTCGCCGTGCATTTTTCGCTTTAAGTAATAGCCGATGTTGGGCAACGCCTCTCCGGGGATGGTCAGAATTTGGGCGTTGCCAAGATTGATGACGTTCACCTGAGTGGAAATTGATTTTTCGCTTTCCATGTCATACCCAAGCGGCGAGGCGGACACGATGGCGCGTAAGAGGGGCGAGTCAATCGGAAAGGTAATCGCCGTCGCGGCGCAAAACAGGCCGGGGTCTGCAACGGCTTTGGCTTCGCCCGCTATGCGAAGCGCTTCGTCGGCGAGCCGGTTTCCGATACGGATACACTCGTCCCAGGTTTGAATGTCCTTGCCGTCGGCGCCGCGACAATCCGCCGTCACCATGCCGCCCTGAGCGCTGTTCATAAAGACGCCGGTCCCGCCGCCGTTTGCTTGAATGCGGTCATAAAGCGGGCCGATCAAATCGGGGCTGATGACGCCCTGGCTGGAGCCGATCACTTCTGGGTGAATCGCGTAATTGACCAATGTTGAAATTGCTTGACCGTCATCAGCGATGAATTGCATAACGTGACAGCGCGGATCGTATAACTTTGGCGCATAGTAATTGTAAGCGATTCCCTCTACGGTTTCTCCGGTATTGATTTTGACCTTGGCGGGTTCCAGGTTCGATACCGCATCGTTGATCGCGTCCACCATTTGCGCGCAGACAAAATCGAGATATTTCAGGTCCGTCGAAAAATTGCCTTGTTCATCAGGGAACCCATAACAATCAGGCGCGCTATGCGTATGCGTAACGCCGATGAGGATGTTCTCCGGCTTAATATTTTTGATTTGCTTACGGACGCGGTTTCCCAACACGGCGGGGAACCCCAAAAAGTCCGCGCTGACGATAGCGACGCGGACATCGTCGTCTTCAACCACCAATGCGCGTACGGACAATTCGCCCAGCGCTTTTGTCGCCGGGTTCGATGGGCCGATTCCGCCGGAGACGGGCAGCAGCGGATCGGGCATGACCGAACGGACGGCGACGCCCGCTTTAAATTCTGCAAAGGATGTTGTCGCGAACAAACAAAGCGCGGCAATAATGACTATGATTTGCTTCATTATTCTTCCCCGTTCTAACAAATTCACTTGAATCAAGATTTAAATTGAAGTGAATAGTTTTTGTGATGCTATGCTGACACAAAAATCCCCGCCTCTCAACCGAGAAGCGGGGATTGTCTTTTTAAATCAATGCCCAGGATTACAACTTGATTTTTGCGTCGTATTTCAAGTTTGATTTCATCATCTCGTCCCAGGTGACTTCTTTGTTGCCATAGGCGGCCATGCGGCCCAAGACGCAAGTCAGCGTGCTGGTCGCGCCGATTTCAGCCTGGTTGACGAAGTTACCGCTGCGGATGCTTTCTTCGAGTTTCTTCACTTTGCTTTCTTCGGCGCCGCCTAAGAGGCTCTTGCGTTCCGAGTGCCAATCGTTGGGGCCGGTGATGTGTCCGCCGCCGCCGTATGATGCTTCGCCGACCCCTTTTGTCCCGAAGACGCGGTCGAGACATTCGCCCCAGCCGGTCAGATATTGCGACGACCCGAATGAGATTTTTACCTCGCCGGGGTAGTCGTAAATCACTTCGAAATGGTCCCAGCAATCGCCAACGTCAGTACGCGCTTTGCGTCCGCCCGTTCCAACGGCTTTGACAGGATGCCCGTCGAGGAACCAGTTGCATACGTCGATGACGTGGACGTTCTGCTCAGTAATGATGTCGCCGGAGAGCACCTGGTCGAATACCCAGTTGCGCAGGCGGAATTCCTGTTCGCTGGCGTTGTCGAGTTTCTTCACGCCCAGGCGCCCGGAGTGATAATGGACCATGCCCGCGACGGGGTCGCCGATGTCGCCGTTTTGGATGCGTTTTTGCACTTCTTGATATTCGGGACTCTCGCGAATCTGGAAGCCGACCATCAAACTGACTTTGCCGTGGGCTTTTTTGCCGATTTCCATCACGCGCTTGGCGCCCGCTACGTCGACCGCTACCGGTTTTTCGCAATAGACGTGTTTGCCTGCGTTGACCACTGCCTCCAGGTGTAAGGGGTGATAATAGGGCGGGCTGGTAATCAACACATGGTCGAGGTCTTCTTCCAGCAATTTCTTATAGCCGTCCATGCCCGCAAACAGTTTGGACGACTCAATTTTTTTGCGGTCCATCGCAAGCAGGCGCTCGCCGAGGCCTTGCTGGGTGCTTTCCAAACGGTCTTGGAAGAAGTCGGCCAGGCCGATAATTTGCGAATTGGTGTTACGGATAAACACGCCCGATACGTGGTTGCCGCGTCCGCCGCAGCCAATCACGCCCATGCGCAGGGCGCTGTTTGCGGTTGCGGTAAATGCGGTCTTCGAACTCACGAGCATTAAACTTGCGGTAGAGGCCGCGCTGGTGGTGAGAAAGTTGCGGCGCGGCACAGCGGTTTGATCGCTTGATTGGTTCATGCTTGCCTCGTTTGATTCAGATTTGTTTTTTTTATTTATTGCCAAAATTGTGTGCGGATTGATTTGGCAACAATCACGTTGCCCGTGTGATTCTTGCCGATTGTACCTGAACTCATTATAAATACACTTTTTATAACCGCACTTCAACTCAGCGCCTTATTATTAAGCAAACATAATAAAAGCGCAACCTGGAAATAAAATAATACCAAGTTCATCCGGTCAGTGAGTACTTACAGTGATGGATGACCATGATTGTATTACGAAAACATATTCCGGCATATCAAAAATTGAAAAACCAAATTAGGCATGGGGGCAACTCTGGGAGCGCCTGTGTATGAGGGCCTGAAAGCCCGCACTGAAGCGAGCAGAGTTGTACCCATGCCACATGCAGCCTGGTAGGGTAGGCTCGCGGAGCAGCCCACCGGAAAACGAACAAAACGAAAATTGGTTTCGCGTTCTTTGATAAGTTGAATGAGGAGAGGTGTTCCTAAAAAAACGCCCCACCGAATGTTCGATGAGGCGTTGTAGCGGCTGATCTTGTCGTGTGGGTTTATGATTTGGCGCGGGCGGCGCGCTTTTCTTCTTTTTTCTTCTGCGCGATGTAATACTCCGGCAAGTCGTGCGAAACCGGGACGGTTTTCTCTTCTTCTTCCTTCCACGTCATGCCTTTACGGAACCATTCGTCTTTTTTCTCAATCGGAACCAGCAGGCGGTCTTTGGTATAGATGAAGTCGTCGCGATGGGTGCTGGCGGCTTCCCAATTGGGGCCCATGACAATGGCGTCTTCGGGGCAGGCTTCTTCACAAAAGCCGCAGAAGATGCAGCGCAGCATGTCGATCTGGTAAAATTTCGCATGACGTTCGCCGTGCGACACCATGTTATCGGGCGTGTTTTCGCAAGCTTCGAGATAGATCGCGTCTGACGGGCAGACCACCGAACAAAGGCCGCACCCTACGCAGCGTTCTTTTCCATCCTCGAAGCGCTGTAAGCGGTGCACCCCGCGAAAGCGCGGCGATTGAGAGCGCTTCTGGTTGGGATAGTTAAACGTAACTGGTTTACGGAACAGGTGGCGAAAGGTCAACGACATGCCTTTGACGATCGCCAAAAAAATCTGGAACGAGCGCGACCAGCCAAGGGTTTTGATTTGCCCCGCCGTGACATGGACTTTTACGCGGCCTTGTTTGGGTTCCGCAGGAATCTGTTTAAACACCGCTTCTTGCATCGGACAGTATCCTTAAAATAGGGTGGACATTTTTTTTGAAGCGCCGAAGGTGCAGGTCGTCACATGAGCGTATATTTAACCCGAAACGAGAGTAAATTCCAGTGTGTCTTGGTTTTTTTCCTGTTGTAGTCAAATGAGTTACATCTGGCTGGCTGCGGCAATTTGCCGCGCAAGAATGCCGCAGTTAAGTCACGAATGGCTGCGGCATTATTGCTGAATTGTAGTATGTGTAACATGAATATCAGATAGGAAAATACGATTTAACGCGCTGTTTTATTGAGGTTTATTGAGTAGGGTGTTAAAACTTACTGGTTCGATCAAACTCGCATGGTAATTGCATGTTTCCTACATAGCTGTATAACGATTTATTCAAAAGCCCTGACTTTAATGAGGAAGAGAGCCAACTTAGGATGATGGATCAACAACGCGCCGAATCTTCTTCCTGCCACTTTATCGTTCTGAGTTTTAACCATCAGAATCTCGCGCTGCCTGACTTACGCCAGTATCTTTTTGAGCAAGATGAACTGGACGCATTTTTAGCCAGCCTGAAAACGCGATGCCACATTGACGACGCGATCGGGTTGTGTACGTGTAACCGCGCTGAAATCTATATCATTACCAATTCCGTTCGCGAAGGTATGACCACAGCGTTACAAGCGCTGGCGGAACGCAACCATGTTTCGGTTGAAGACTTGCTTTCGATCCTGACCGTGAAGGTCGATTCAAACGCGGTGACCCATCTCGCCCGGCTGGCGTCCGGTTTGGAGTCAATGGTGGTGGGCGACGGGCAGATATTAGGGCAACTAAAAAAGTCTTACCAACAGGCCAACCAAGATAATGGCGCCCATCGGGCGACCCATATTCTCTTGCAAAAAGCGTTTTCCATTGCCAAGCGGGTGCGCAACGAAACCGGGCTGGGCAAAGGCCGGGTGTCGGTCAGCGCCTTGGCGGTCGAGTTTGCCAAAGAGCATTTCGGCTCCATGCACAAAGTACGCGCCGCTGTAGTCGGCGCTGGCAAGATGAGTTCGCTGGCGGCGAAGTATTTATATCAGGCGGGCGTGAAAGAACTGCGCATCGTTAACCGCACCTACGAAAGTGCGCAAGAACTCGCCCAGCAAGTCAACGCGACCGTGTTTGGGTTAGACGAAATCGAACGCGCCCTGCAAGGCTGCGACTTGATTATCTGCGGCACCGCCTCGACTGAGCCCGTGATTACTCCCGCATTGTTTGAATCCGAACGCCTGCGCGGTCAAGCGCCGCAGATGGCGATTGATATTGCCTTGCCGCCCGACATCGACCCCGCCGTCGCTGAAATGGACTGCGTTGAAGTGGTCAGCTTAGAAGACCTGCGCGCTTGCGCCGAACGAAACCAGGCGGGCCGCGAAAGCGAACTGGCTCACGCCGAAGAAATTGTAATGAGCGAACTCAAACAACTCGGTCCTTGGCCGCAACCCATTCAACTTGACCAGATCGCCAAAGACCTGGGCGTTTATGCAGACCGTATTTATCAAGAAGAATTGCAAGGCTTGTATGATCTGGTTCCTGATTTAACGCCAGAGCAGCAAGAAGCCGTCGCCGCCCGCATGAAACGCATGGCGGAACGCATCGTGCTCGCGCCGCGCCGCAATTTGCGCCGGGGCGAAACCATTAAATCATGCCCCGAAGCAGTCAAGTGTCTGGCGGAAGTATTTCGCGAAGCCAGCGGCGCGCGTTCGCTGGCAGCCGTGACGCTTGAACCTGCATCCACCAACGAAAAATAATCCAATTTAGAGAGAGCATTCGATGACGCAAGCCTCATCCCCAAAACCGACAACGCAGCTGACGAAAAAACAACGCTTCATGGGGGCCATCGAACACAAGCCCATTGACCGCCCGCCCGTATGGCTGATGCGCCAGGCGGGACGTTACCTGCCCGAATATCAGGCGGTGAAGGCGAAATACACCTTCCATGAAATGTGCCGTATGCCCGACATCGCGGCGGACGTTTCCATCCAACCGATGGACCGGTTTGGTATGGACGCGATCATTGTGTTCAATGATATTTTGATTCCCCTGCAAGACATGGGCTTCACGGTGGAATACAAAGAAGGCGGCCCGGTGGTTGATCCGCCTGCGCGTTGCCATGGCGATTTGTCGCGCATTCAACCCGCGCGTTTCGATGAAACCCCGGCGGTGTTTGATTCGTTGACTGAGATCCGCCGACGCGTAGGCGATGACGTCCCGGTGCTCGGTTTTGCGGGCGCGCCCTTCACCATGGCGGCCTATATGAGCGAAGGCGTGACCAGCAAGAACCTGCGCCACATCAAAACCCTGACCTATGGACAACCGGATTTGCTGCAGCAGTTGCTGGAGCGGGTAACCGAAACCGTGATCGACTACCTGCGCATCCAAATCAAAGCAGGCGTGAACGCAGTGCAGATTTTCGACACCTGGGCGGGCGCGCTCTCGAAAGAGGCGTACCGCAAATTTGCGCTGCCATACCAACAACAAGTCATCAAGACAATTCAAGACGAGGGAACCCCGGTTATACTCTATGTGAAGAATTCACCGCATGTGTTAGATGAACTGGGCGACAGCGGCGCC
The DNA here is from genome assembly GCA_030765645.1 of Candidatus Hinthialibacter antarcticus. Classification (NCBI taxonomy): domain Bacteria; phylum Candidatus Hinthialibacterota; class Candidatus Hinthialibacteria; order Candidatus Hinthialibacterales; family Candidatus Hinthialibacteraceae; genus Candidatus Hinthialibacter; species Candidatus Hinthialibacter antarcticus. The sequence continues at coordinate 31,596 of JAVCCE010000052.1, forward strand.
GCCGTGGTCAGCGTCGATTGGCTCACGCCGCTCAACGAAGCGCATGTGCGTTTAGGTAAATCGGTTGCGCTGCAAGGCAACATGGACCCGACGGTGTTGTATGCGAATCCCGAAGCGGTCGCGCAAGAGGCTCAACGCATACTCGAAGGCCTCGACCGCACCACCGGACACATCGTCAACTTAGGACACGGCATCTTGCCCGAAACGCCGGTCGAGAGCGTGCGCGCATTTGTAGAAACGGTCAAAGGATATGAATACGCTTCCCACAGCGCCTAAACCCGAGATCGACCGCGATCTCATCAATAAATACAGTATGCGCGGGCCGCGCTACACCAGCTATCCGACTGCGCCTGAATGGAGCGACGCCGTCGGCGAAGAGGCCTATTGGCGCCATATCGAAGCCACCAATCCCGGCGATTCCACCCAACCGCTGTCGTTGTATATTCACATTCCATTCTGCGGCGAACGCTGCCATTTCTGCGGCTGCAACGTCATCATCACCAGTCGTGAAGATATTCACAATAATTACGTCGATCTGGTTTGTATGGAGGTCGAGCGGGTCGCGGCGAAAGTCGACAAAACCCGCCGCGTGATTCAGTTTCACCTCGGGGGCGGAACCCCAACCGAAATTTCGCCCGCCGCGCTGGAACGGCTGCTCAAGTTTGTGAAGGGGCAATTTAACTTTGACCCCGCCGCCGAACTCTCCATCGAAGTCGACCTGCGAGTGACCACGCCCCAACATCTCGACGTGTTAATTGGCTGCGGCTTCAACCGCATCTCGATGGGCGTACAGGATTTTTCAAAAGAAACCCAGGAAGCCATTAACCGCCTTCAGAGTCGCGAACAAACAGAGGATTTCATCAAACTCTGCCGCGAAAAAGGCTTTGTCAGCGTCAATGTTGACTTGGTCTACGGCCTGCCGCATCAAAGCACAGATACAGTTAACAAGACGCTGGATGCGATTTTTGAAATTGACCCCGACCGCATCGCGTTATACAACTACGCATTTTTGCCTGGCAAACTCGGCAACCAGCGCCGCATGGAAGAATCGTGGCTGCCGTCCGCCGAAGAACGCTTTAACATCTTTCAACTCGCGATTGACCGCTTTACCGAAAACGGATTTGTCTATATCGGCATGGACCACTTCGCCAAGCCCGACGACGAACTCACCATCGCCCAGCGCGAAGGTACGCTTCAGCGTAACTTCATGGGCTTCACCACCCGCGCCGGGGCCGATCTCTATTCGTTCGGGGTGTCGTCAATCAGCAGCCTGGACGCGATTTACACGCAAAATATCAAAAAATTACACACGTATGAAAAACTGGTTCGCGGCGGCGCGTTGCCAATCGAGCGCGGCATCGAACTTACGAAGGACGACCGCATGCGCCGCTGGGTCATCATGGAACTCATGTGTAATCTGCGCCTGCCCGTTGAGCGCTTCAACCAGACTTGGGACGAAAACTTCCATGACTATTTCGCCGATGAACTGACGCGCTTAAAACCGTTTATCGACGATGGGTTGATCGAGCCCAATATCACCAAAGAAATCCATGTGCTCGAATTGGGACGCATTATCATTCGCCCCATCGCCATGGTGTTTGATTATTACTTGCAACAGGCGCAACAAACCGGACGCAAGACGCCGACGTTTTCAAAAACTTTATAAGCAATATTCTTTAGACGATTAGAAGCCATCTCAAAAATATGTGAGCCAAACATAGTGAGGAATCAAGGCGACCGAACCGAGGGGGAGGGCGAGGCTCCCGACGAGCCGCGTCGTATCGAATCGCTTTCTTTCTACCTCGGCTCACCAGGAGGTTCGCCCTCCCCGCATTTTGAGATAGATTCTATCTAAAACCAATTAACGCATAGTGAAAAACATCATGTCAAAAACCATCATTATTGGCGGGGGCGTCTCAGGCCTGACCGCAGCGCACCGATTACAACAACAAGGCCGCGACGTTTGCGTTCTTGAATCCAGCCCGCGCGTCGGCGGCGCGATCGAAACGAGTCCGCAAGACGGCTTTTTGTTTGAACGCGGCCCTAATTCATTCATGGACAACGAACCCGCCATGATGGATCTGTGTCATGAATTGCGACTCGAAAACCGCTTGCTCAAGCAGTCCATGCGCGGCAACAAGCGTTACATTTTTCTCAACGGCGCATTGCAAGAGGCGCCGATGGGGCCGGGCGGCTTATACAAGACGCCGTTGCTGTCCGGGGCGGCCAAGCGGGGTTTGCTGGCGGAACCGTTTCGCCGCTCCAACCGCAACGTCGAAGACGAACCGCTGGCCGATTTTGTCCGGCGGCGCTTGGGCAAAGAGGTGCTCGACAACATGGTGACGCCCTTCGTTTCGGGCGTGTATGCCGGCGACCCTGAGAAACTCAGCCTGCGTTCGAGTTTTTCGATCTTATATGATTTAGAACGCCAAAGCGGCAGCCTGGTTTTGGGCGGCCTTAGCAAAGCGTTTGCAAAAAAAGACCCCAATAAACCCAAGAAGCCGCGCTCGAAAAATTTGTGTTCATTTATCGACGGCATGGATGAATTGCCGCGCGCGTTGTCGGCGTCGTTGGGCGAAAGCCTGCGGGTCAACGCGCCCGTCAGTAAGGTTGAACAGAACGAAAACGGCGGCTGGCGCGTGTTTGTCGAAGGCGATGCGAATCCCATCGAAGGCGGCGCTGTGATCGCGACCGCACCTGCTTACACGTTGGGCGAGTTGCTCAAAGAGCAACTGCCCAAGACGGCGGACTATTTCAAAACCATAACCTATAACCGTATGGTGGTGATGGGGCTGGGCTTTCAGCGGGCCGACATCGAACACCCCTGCGACGGCTTCGGCTATCTTGTGCCGCGTCGGCAAGGGCCGCGCTTTTTGGGCAGCATTTGGAGCTCAACGCTGTTCCCGCTGCGGGCGCCGGGCGGTTGTATCGCCTTTACCTGTTTCATCGGCGGAGGCCTCGACCCTGAGGCCTATGACATGAGCGACGACGACCTGCGTTCTACCGTCATGCGCGATCTTCACCTATGCGTCGGCGTCAAAGGCGAACCGGTCGCCGAACAAATCGTGCGTTGGCATAAGGCCATCCCACAGTATCCCGTTGGACACCATGACCGCTTGGAAACCTTAGCGCAAGAATTGAAAAAGGCGCCCGGCTTATTTATCACGGGCAACTTCACGCGCGGCGTTTCGGTCAATGACTGTATCCGCAACGCCCGTCAGACCGCCGATGCGGTCGCCGCGTTTTTGCCGTCGGCGCCTGCCCGGGAGGCTGTTACATGAAAATTGACGTATTAGTAATGACCTACGGCGAACCGCCGGAGCGAAAATTTTTCCAGCAATGGACCTATTCCAACAAAATTCTCTATAAACTCACGCGCATGGTTGCGCCCATTCCCAAACTGATTGTCCCGATTATTGGCGCGATGCGTGGATGGGGGCGGATCAAAGATTGGCGCGCGTTAGATTATACGTCGCCGCTCGAAGCGATTACTGAAAGACAAGCCGCTGGCGTTGCGCGCGAGTTGCAGGCGCAGTTTCCTGATATCGAATGGCGTGTGCATATTGGTTATGAATTTCGCGATCCGTCGCAAGCGGCCATGTTGGAGAATATCCGCCAGTCGGGCTGCGAAGAGTTGGTGATCGTTCCCATGTACGCCGCTGAGTCGGATTTCACTGACGGTATTACTAAGAGCGATTTTGAAGCCTATCAATCCAAAAACGGGCGCCCGCTGCCCGAAGCCAAATTCGTTACCTTTCATCCCCATCACGCTGAATTGGCTGACGTGATGACGCAGTATATTCTCGCCGAAGCCGAAACCTTGGGCTATAGCGAAGAAGACCGCAAGAAAACCGGCTTGCTGCTGGGCTGCCATGGCACGGTCATCAACCCGCCGCCAGGCATTTTTGATACGGGCTATTGCGGCACGAGCATGGTGTATCAATTGCTCAAAGAACGCCTGGAACCTCACTTCGCCGCAGCGCCCATCGGTTGGTTTAACCATCGCCTCGGCGGAGACTGGACGCAGCCCACAGCGGATATTTCGCTTAAAGAAATGATGGACGCGGGCATCGAGCGCTTTCTTTATTTCCCCTTTGGCTTCGTCGCCGATAACGCCGAAACGCAACTCGAACCCAAAGCAGTTTTCGAAGGTGCGGGTAAAGAGTACGATCACTTGTTGTGTGTGAACGACAACCCGGCGTTTCTACAAATGCTGGCGCGCGTCATTCACTATCGTCTCGATCACGAGCCGCCCCAACACGAGCCGTTGCCCGAACATCAAGCGGCGTGATTCGATTGGAAACCAAAATACGATGACGGAAGACCGGACTTTTATTTTAGGAACGCGCGGCAGCCCGCTTGCGCTTTGGCAGGCGGAGCGCGTCAAAACGTTGTTGGCGGAGGCCCAGCCTGGCTGCAACGTCAAAATTGAAATCATCCACACCATCGGCGACAAAATTCTCGACAAGCCGTTGGTGCAAGTCGGCGGCAAAGGCATTTTTACCAAAGAAATTGAAAACGCTTTGCTCGACAAGAGCATCGACTTCGCCGTGCACAGTTTTAAAGACCTGCCGACGATGTTGCCGGAGGGCCTCGGCGTGACCGCGATTCCCGAACGCGACTCGCCGTTCGACGCGCTCATTTCGCGGCGCTACTCGTCATTGTTAGAAATGCCCGAAGCGCCCGTCATCGCGACGGGGAGCCTGCGCCGGCGCGCCCAGGTTTTGGCGCTACGTCCGAATGCGCAAGTGATCGACCTGCGCGGCAACGTCAATACGCGCTTTCAAAAATATAACGACGCCGATTGGGACGGCATGATTATGGCCCACGCCGCCATTCGCCGCATGGAATGGGAAGACCGTATTGCAGGCGTGATCCAACCCGGCGAAATGTTGCCCGCGCCCGCCCAAGGCGCCATCGCGATTGAATCGCGCATCGACGACGAAGAAACCCGGACGCTGCTACAAAGCATCCATGACGCCGAAACCGCAATTAGCGTCATGGCGGAGCGCTCGTTTCTCGCGACTTTGGAGGGCGGGTGTCAGGCGCCGATGGCGGCCTATGCGACGGTGAAAGACGGCCTTGTTACGTTGGAAGGGATGACATCGGCGCTCGACGGCAAGCCGATGTTGCGCGAGTCAAAACAGGCGCCATGCAAAGACGCCGAAGCGCTGGGCCGCGAGCTGGCGCAGTCGCTGCTCGACCAAGGCGCCGACGAAATTATCGAAACGCTCAAATCCCTCAATCAAAAATCCTGACAAGCATAATAGCGACAATGTTTGCAGCGCTATGTCTTACGCGCAGCCTTCGAGAATGATGGTTCCGCCCTCGCCGATTGTCTCATATTCGCCGATGCGCTTCACCAGGCATTTTGCCAAAGCGGCGTCGTCTACTGCGACCCACTTGGCTTCAGTCACTTCACTGAAATTCGGCGTGACCGAAGGCGGGAACGAAGTCGGCAGCCCCAACTGAAAATAATGCACCATCAACATACGGTCGGCGCTATCGTCAATCGCGTATCCATAGGCGAATAGCGCCGTCTTGCTGACTTGGACGGGCAGCGTCGCCTGTGAGTGCGCATAGCGGGTGACTGCGGTGACCAGGTCGGCGTTGGCGGCCGTTTTGAGGCCGTGGCGGTTGGGGTCGACAATGCCGCCGGGAAACGACCAGCCCAACGGCGAGCGATGGCGCACCAAAACAAACCCGCCGCCAAGATGCACAACCGCGAAGACCATCTCGTCTCCCGTCCATTCCATGCGGCGCGCTGCGTGGGCTTTCGCATCGACCTTGATGTCGCCCATTTCTTCAAAAAATTTAGATGTGGTGCAGCCTGCTAGCGCAATCGGGGCCGTCAGTAAAAAACGCCGACGGTTGAGCGTGATGGTTTGCGGGTCCATTTCAATTATCCTCACAAGAAGTATGCAGTACAGACAATAATAAGCCAAAAGCGGCCCGGCGTCGACTTGCGCCTTGCCCAAGCGGCGCGCTTCCGTTTCAATGGCGCCATGAGCGAACGCGCAAACCATTCCCGTGAGAATTGGCAATTCAGCCCCCGTCTGGCGCAAAAAATCCTCCTGGGTTTTGGGGGCGGCTTTGCGTTGCTATTGGCCGGGTTGATGATCGCCTCGTCGCATTTGCGCTATGCCTATGGAGACGCCGAGTATTTGACGGCGTTGTTTGCGCGCGGGTTCTTTCATCCAGGCGACGACCTCAACCCGTTAGTCCCGTATTCGCAAATTCATTTTCCCGCAGCGATTGTGATTTGGCTGTCGCTGCGTCTTGGCCCGTTGGGCGGATTATTGTTGTGGGCGGCGCAATCGCTGGTCGCATTCATGCTCATTCAGCGTATCTATCAGCTGGCGCAACGCCTGACGTCGCAAGCGCAAGCGTCGGCGGTTCTTGGCGTCGCGCTGGTTCACCCGGGCGTTTGGGCGGCGATGCTCTATGCGCCCACTCAAGCCGCGACTGCGTGGCTGGCGCTTGAAGCCATGCGGCGCGTCATGGACGCTCCGGTAAAGCGCAATCAAGCAGCCGCCATGTTTGCGCTGTTGGTGTTGTCGTTCTGCGGCGGCAATGGTTTCTTCTGGGCGCTAGCGATTAGCGCGTTTGGCGGCTTCATCTGTTTTCATGCGAAGCGGTATGCGTCGGGTGGGATGTTGTTGGCGGCATTGGCGCCTGCGTTGTCGATGTACTGCGTATTAAGCGCCGCTTGGGGAACCGTTGGCGGGCCGGGTTTGTTAAACCTCCCCCGATTGTGGAACACCGTCGGCTGGACGCCGTTGATGAACGGCCTCTGGACGCAAAACGCGCAAGCGGCGTTGGTATGGTTGGGGCAGGGCGCCTTGCTGCTGCCGCCCGCGATGATTGCATTTGGCGTGTTGGCGCTGCTGGGCGTCTCGACGGCTCGCGGCGCAGCGGTTTTCTTTTGCCGGTTTGTATTGATTGCGTGTATTGCGCACCTCTGCGTGGGTGCGTTTTCTCCATTGGGCGACTATCAAACCTTCGCGCTGGTTTCTCAGCTTTCTTTGTTGCTTCTTGCGGTGATGGGGCTTGGCTGGCTGGCGCAGCAATTTCACGCCGATTGGCTCTTGCCCGCAGGCGTAGCCGTCTTTGCATTGACGCTGCTGGTTTCGGTATTTTTTGAATTGCAACCGAAATGGGACCGGGCGCGCTTTCGTCAATCTCTCATTGAGGCGACGCGATCTGTGCTTGATGAACGCGGGGGCGGCGGCATGATGCAATTTTCGCCCGCGTTATTTGCTCACTTACCGGCGGATGTCGAAGTCGCTCCGATGGGAATGCACTGGCGTGTACGCTATCAAGAAAATTCAGTCCGCATGGCGCCGCCGACGATTGAAGCGGCGCTTCGCGTTCCCTGCCAATGGTTGGGGTTTTATCAACCGTTCGATGCTTCACAAACAGGGATGCTGGATTCCGCCCAAGGCCCGCTTCTCGACTCAGTCCGAGAAAACTATACGACGGAACGCAGCGGCGCCCTCGAACTTTGGCTGCGCTCACCAACCCGCTCGATTGCGTCAAGCCTTGATGCAGCCGGACAACAAACAACAGATGAAAAAGAATATTTCTCAAATGGGGGCGAAACTGCGCTGCAATCATTGGGCGAGCCGGTCGGGTTCGTCTGGGATTTTGAACACGGGTTTTCACGCACCCGGCAGGTCGGCGCTGCTTTTGGTTTGGAGCCGGACGTGAGCCAGAGCGCCGTCGGGTTCGCGAGCGCGGGGCCGGGCGGGGGCGGCGCCGGGCGAATGATGGGGTCGATTGCGTCTGAACCGTTTGTCATCGAAGGCGATGAACTGCGCTTCTTTGCTGACATCCCCAAGAGTTCCACCCAGACATTTTTTGCGTTGGCTGTCTACGATGAAGAACCCTGGGGCAACGCTGCGAAAATACAAACGGCCAAACATCTTTATGACCGCGCGCCCGGTGAAGTGTTGATGGGCGGCGCGTTTGTTTATATTCAGCCTGCGCAGTTGTCCTATGATGACGACAGCGTTTCAGGATGGCGGGTGGTTCGAACTTTGCAGAACTTCTCCAAACCGGGGTGGAACGAGTTTCGCTGGTCGATTGGAGCCTGGGCCGGGCGGCAGGCGATATGGTTGGCGGCTGACCGCGACCCGAACGCTGAGTTTCGGATAGACCATATCCAACAATGGAAGCGCGCGCCGGGCCGCTATTGGAACTTTGAAACCGGGGATTACGCGGGGTGGCAAGTTGAAGGCGAAGCCTTTGGCGACGCGCCTGCGATTGCTTCGCTCGGCGCACAAACGACTGTCTCCGGCTTTGAGGGAAACTACTTCGTTAATTCGTTCCATCAGGGGTCTGACGCGGCGCAGGGGCGTTTGATTTCGGAACCATTTTTGATCGAACACAACAAGTTATCTTTTTCTGTCGGCGGCGGTGATGATTTGCAGCGTACGTTTATTGGGTTGGACATCGGCGGCGAATTTGCGCTTCGCGCCAGCGGCGAACGCGACGAAACCCTGCGCCCGTTGGTATGGGACCTGACGCCGTGGCTGGGGCAATCGGCCCGGATCATCATCGAAGACAAATCCAGCGGTGCATGGGGACACGTTTTGGTCGATGATATCCAGATGACGAATACGCAATAAAAAACGACAGCAAAGAGATTTTCAGATCATGCGTTGAGAGAGGTTCAAAAATCAATCGAGAGCGGCTTGCTCTCAAACAAAGATATCGAGTTGAGCGCCGAGGCCAGCGGGGCGGATGCGTTCGCGTAATGACGCGCGCTGTTGTGGTTCTTCCAGTTTTGGGGCGTCGCTTTCCACTTTTTTTGCGGTGGCTTCGCGCATCTCTTGGAAATTCTCGTCGACAAAATCGGCGGTGCGTTGAAAATGTTCGGCCAGGTTTTGTTGCAGCTGCGACGCCGGGACGGGCCGGAACAATGATGTGCTTTGCAAATTTGGGTTGATCGCATTGAGTGCCATAGTCGTGTCCAATCAATGAATTGCTCTATCAAAAGGGCAATTGATATGCCAAACTCCATCAATTCGCATCATTGATCTTCAACACGTTGTAATAATTGGATTTACCTTGGCGCGAGACCGCAGCGGCGTGATTGATTTCGAGGCCGCTTCAGGCACTTTTTGCCGGAACGTCTTCGTTGTCAGTAAGCCATTTTTGCCCTTGGGTTTGGAACCCGCCTCCGGTATTGTTATAAACTCTGCTTCGATCATCGAAGTAGGGGTAAATGATGAATTGTTTTTTTGCCAAATGAAAAAAGGGGAGATGATCAAATGGAAGAAGCCGCTGGAATTCGGACAGGCGACTTAATTACATTACTGGCGTATTTTGCCGTCACCATCGGCATTGGCGTTTGGTGTGCGCGCCGCATGAACTCGACCGAAGGCTACTTCGTCGGTGGACGCGCCATGCCCGGCTGGGCGGTGGGCATCTCCATCATCGGCACCGCCATTAGTTCGGTCACGTTTCTGGCGTATCCCGGTTCGGCCTTCGTGGGCGACTGGAGCCGCCTGGTTCCCAATTTTACCATCCCCATCGGCGCGATATTTGCGGTGTTGGTGTTTGTTCCGTTCTATCGCCGCGCCCGCATCGTCAGCGTCAATGAATATCTCGAACTGCGTTTCGCGCCCTGGGCGCGCGCCTATAGCTGCGTCATGTGGACCATCATCCAGTTTTTCCGTATGGGCGTGATTTTGTTTTTGATCGCGCTGGCGGTGAACGCCATGACCGGCTACAGCATTTCGTTTCTGATTGTCGTCTTAGGAATTTTAATCATCATTTATACCGTCATGGGCGGGATCGAGGCCGTCATCTGGACGGACGTGATCCAAACCATCGTGTTGATGCTGGGCGGGTTGGTTTGTATTGCCGTCGTGTTCCTGGAAGTGCCGGGCGGCGCATCGGGCGTGTTCAACCAGGCATGGGACGCCTCAAAATTTCACCTGTCCGCCGACCTCGATTGGAACTTCACCCAAATGACCATCTGGGTCGCGATTCTGTTTGGGCTCAATCAAAACATACAGGAATTCGCCTCTGACCAGACCAAGGTGCAACGCTATTGCGCGGCAAAGAGCGACAGCCAGGCTGCGCAGGCGACCCTGTTCGGCGGCTTCGGCTGCATCCCGGTGTGGATGATCTTCATGTTCGTCGGTACCTGTCTGTGGGCGTTTTATACGGTTGCGTTCCCGGCGGTATTGCCGGCGGGCATTCTCGAAGACCAGGTGTTCCCCTATTTCATTCTCACTGAATTGCCGATTGGCCTGGCGGGCTTCGTCATGGCGGCGGTGATGGCGGCGGCGATGTCGTCGATTGACTCGAGCCTGAATGGTACCGCAGCGGTCATCACCAGCGATTTGTACAAGCGCTTTTTTGTTCCAGGAAAAGACGATTCGCATTATCTCAACGTCGGGCGGACGCTCACCATTATTTGCGGCGGATTGATGATTTTCAGTTCATGGGGGCTATATAACATCATCACCGCAGGCATGATCGAGCAGAAGACCTTTCTCGATTCGATCTTCTTCTTCTACGCGTTGCTCGCGGGCGGAGTTGGCGGATTGTTCATACTCGGCTTCTTCACCACCCGCGCCAATAGCCAGGGCGTGTTGGTTGGAATCATCTTTGCAATCATTGTGACTTTGTGGATGAGTGCCAGTTCGTTGGGGATTTTAACAGGCGAATCGGCGTCGACGTTTCATAAGCTGATGATCGGCGTGGTCAGCAACATCGTCGCGTTTGTGTTGGGATACGCGTGTAGTTATCTGTTTGCGAGACCGACTCAAGATAAACTCGATAACCTGACCGTATGGACGTGGAATAAAGAGGCTACTGATACATCATCCAATCCGTAGCCGATGAAGCGGGTGCGCGTTGGTGTGAGAGCATCCACTGAAAGAGTTCTTCGTTGTAGGCGAACGGCCCGACGTCGTGCAGCAGCCCGTTGATGACGGTCAGGCGCGTATCGCCGCCCGCTGCCTGGATATCAGCGACGAAGTCCTGCACCAGTTCGAGTGGAATCAACGGGTCGCGGTCGGCGACGAAAGCCCAAACGGGCGTTTGAGCAAGCGCGACCGCATCGCCGACGAAGGTCTCTTCAGGATGCGCATCGCGAAAATCGAAGCCTCGTTTTGCGCCTTCCGGCCCGAAGATAATTTGAAAGATCAACTCGCGTTCCTGATAGGCGAGTTCGAGGTTGCCGTTGGCCGCTTGCGGCGCAATCGCGGCGAAGCGCTGTGGATAGGCCGACGCCATCGCCCACGAACCAAAGCCGCCCATGCTGAACCCCGTCAGGTAAATCCGCGTCAGGTCAATTGGATAGTGCTGACGAATTTCGACTAACAGCTCATCCAGTTTGGTGGAGCGCCACAGCGGGTCAGTTCGCAATGGCGTGACGATGATGAACTCGTTCAAACTCGGATATTGCGCATCGACAACGGCGGGCAATTGCAATAAGCCGGGAATGTTTTCGTTCAGCGTTGCCCCCATGTCGCTATCCAGCCCTTCGCCGCCGTGCAGGTAAATCATCAGCGGCCAGATCATATCGACGTCAGGATTATAATTCGGCGGCAGCCAGATCAGGTAATTGAAATAGCCCGGCGAATCAACGAACGCCTGCCGCCCGGCAGACGGTTCCTGCGCATGTGCGATGTGAAATAAAAACGCCAGACCAAAACAAATACCGAAGATATATTTTTTCATTTTCAATTCAATCATAAAATTCTCTGGGTGCATTCACGCTTATGTGTTCTGTTTTATTCTAGTGTTCCATGATTTTTTTCTTCAAGGTGGTCAGCGATTTCATGAATCGCGAAAACGATGCGCCTCAACACGGATAATCCATAAACGACAAGAAAGAAAGCAAAAGCGATATACAGTATGGGAAATATCAGACCAACCAAACCCGTCAGCATGAGGTCGCCGCCTTTCTTCTTTGTTGATTGATTGATTTAACGCTTTCTCAACACGCTCTAAGCCATGCGCAAGACGCACCAATAAATAGAGAAAATAGAATGGCATGACTAACCAGAACAATAAAAATATGAGTTCCACCGTCGTCTCCTGTTTGCGTTCAATCTAGTATATTTTCAAATCGAGACTCTAATAGATACCCTAAACCACAATAAAACATTCATGCCTGGAATTCTATGATTACTTTTGATTTACCCACTATGTTTCCGCCGGGGACAATGATTTCGTTGCTGCAATCGAGTTATCTGGAACTGCCCGCGACGACCGAAGAGACGGCCTATCATCACGCGCAATGGCGGCGGACGGAGCGGCTCGCGCTTGAAGACCCCGACGTTGCGGCGTGCGTGTTCATCACCTGTCTGGACGGGCAGCCGATTGGCTTTGGTTCGTTTGATCCGCGAGGAAAAATCGGAGCCGTGGGGCAGAACGTGATTCACCCTGACCATCGCGGCGGGGGCTACGGGCGCGAGCAACTGCGCGAGATTCTGAAACGCTTGCGAGAACGCGGCTGCACGTTCGCCCGCGTCAAAACCGGAGAACACGCATTCTTCGCGCCTGCGCAGGCGATGTATCTATCCTGTGGATTTAAAGAACGCCGCCGCTATTGGCGCGAGGAAATCGACTCGTTCCGCATGGTGGAGTTTGTGGTTGATCTCGAAGCAGCGCTCTAATTGTCTGAATTATTCTGCTTCATTCATCCGCTGCAAGAGGTAATGGTCGGTCAACACCAGCGCCGCCATGGCTTCGACAATCGGCACCGCGCGCGGCAACACGCAGGGGTCATGGCGCCCGCGCGGTTTGAGCACAGTTTTCTTCTTATCGGATGTGATAGTTTTTTGCGGCTGCAAGATGGTGGCGGTCGGTTTGAAGGCCACACGAAACACAATGTTCTCGCCGTTGCTGATGCCGCCCTGTACGCCGCCGGAACGGTTGGTGCGGGTGCGCACCTTGCCGCGTGAGACATAAAACTCGTCGTTGTGCTCCGAGCCTTTCATCTCAATGGATGAAAACCCCGAACCGATTTCGAACCCTTTGGTCGCGGGCAGCGACATCATCGCTTTCGCCAGATCAGCTTCGAGGCGGTCGAACACCGGGTCGCCCAATCCAACCGGGACATTGCGCACCACGCATTCGATGATCCCCCCCACCGAATCGCCTTCGCGCCGCATTTTGTCCACATACTGGTACATTTTTTCCGCAAGCACGGGGTCGGGGCATCGTACGTCGTTTGCTTCTATATCTTTCATGCGCACTTTGTTGGGGTCTACTTCGGCGACGAGTTTGTGAATCTGCTTGACGTAAGCGATCACCTCGACGCCGCAGCGCGTTTTTAAAATGGTCTTGGCGATCGCGCCCGCCGCCACCCGTCCGATGGTTTCGCGCGCGCTGGTGCGTCCGCCGCCGCGATGGTCGCGAAAGCCGTACTTGGCGTCGTAGGTATAGTCGGCGTGTGAAGGGCGGTAGGCCGCCGTCATTTCGTTGTAGTCTTTCGAGCGGTGGTCTTTGTTGCGCACCATCATCGAAATGGGCGTACCCAGCGTCTGGCCTTCAAACACGCCGGAAAGAATTTCGACCTCATCGCCTTCGCGGCGCTGGCTGACAATCAGGCTCTGGCCGGGTTTGCGGCGGTCGAGTTCGCGTTGAATGGTTTTAATTTCAACCGGGACCTGCGGCGGACAACCGTCCACCACCACGCCGACCGCGCCGCCGTGCGACTCGCCCCAGGTTGAGATGCGAAAAACATGTCCAAAAATATCGCCCATAATCTTTTATCGTTCTTGAAATAGATTTAATCAATATCCAGTCTATCGTCTCAAACAACATTCGTGAATGTTTTCGCTTGATAGTAAGCGCGGTTGTCTTTACGCTAGAGGCTTCGCATTGGATGAAAGCCTTTTCACATCGAGTCAGTCGTTCATAATACCCAACGGTCAAATAAATTTGAACAGACGAACGGATCCCGCATGAAACGCGACGCGCTGGCGTTGGCGATGGTGTTCATCGCTATTTTATTGTTTACGCATGAAGCCTGGCTGGGCGGACAAAGCCCCTATGGCGGCGATGTCGCTGAACAATTTTATCCCTGGAAAGTATTCGAACGCGCCCAACTCGCGCAAGGCGAAATTCCCTATTGGAACCCGTACGCCTATGCGGGCGCTCCGTTTCTCGCCAACGTGCAATCGGCGGTGTTTTATTTGTTTGACTGGATGTTGTTCGTCTTTCCAATGGAACGCTTCTTCGGCCTGTCGTTGGTACTGCATTTCTTGATCGCGGGCGCGGGGGCGTATTGTTTCGCCCGTATCTGCGGCGCCACCCAGTTTCCGTCAATGATCGCGGGCGCGGCCTATGGGCTGAACGGCTTTGCGATGATCCACATTCCGTTCGGCAACCATCTGACCTATGCGGGCGCGGCCTGGGCGCCGTGGATGTTGTTCGCCGCGACCGGGTTTCTGTTCACCCGCGAGCGGCGGCTGGCTTGGGCAATGGCTGCGACGGCGATCACGTTTTTGCATTTCACCTGCGGGCATCCGCAGATGTTATTTTATTCAATCGTGTTTAGTTTGGTCTTTGTCTTTACGCTGCAAGCCTGGCGGGTGCGCCGCGACGGCGCCTTTACCTGGACGCAGCCCCTTTGGATGACGACGTTATTTGGGTTCGCCCTGTTGTTGGGCGTATTGATGGCGTCATTTCAATTGTTCGCTACGTTGGATTATTTGGCGCTGGCCAATCGCGCCGCCTCGCTCGACGTGAATGCGGCCACCGAGTTTTCGTTCGCGCCGCACCGTTTGATTACGCTGCTGTTCCCTGAATTTTATGGCAGCCAAATCGCTTTTCATTATGATTTCTACGTGTATTGGTCGTGCGCCTATGCGGGGGTGATCGTTCCCTTTTTGGCGTTGTCGATGTTTCGCAAGGGCGAGCGTCCAGTCGCGGCGGTCCCGCTGGCGGTGATTGCGCTGTTGGGTTTATTTCTCGCCTGTGGACGCGGCAACCCTATTTACACGCTGTTGCTTCAAATGCCGGGCTTCGGTTATTTTCGCGCGCCTGCGAAGTTTTTGCCGTATTATCTTGTTGCCGTGAGTGCGCTGGCGGCGTTGGGGCTTGAGCGTCTCGCGGCGGAAGCGTACCAGAAATTCACCTTGAAGACGCAAAGCAAAGCAGCGAAAGAAGCCGAGTTTGTCGGCTTGGCGCCGTCAGACAATACCGTCGGGTGGATGCGCATTTTCGGCTTGGTTATTGTGCTGGCCGTTGTGTTTTTCTTTGGCGTTCCGCATTTGTATGGTTTGGTGGATACGTTACGAACTCAGATGTTGGTCAACATAGCCGGGCCGGAGAGTTTGCGCCAGGCGATTAGCAATATTCGCGCGTATTCGATGTCAATCGGCGGCGTGTTGATGTTGAGCGGGTTGGCGATTTATTTGTATGCGAAAAAAGTCCCGAAGGCGCCGCGCGCGGTGATGTCGTTCTCGTTGATGTTGTTGTTATGTTTAGACCTCTTTTTATTCGGGCGGCAATATTTTTTGGCGACCTTGTATTCCGCTGATGAAATTCAAGCGAACGCTTCAACGCCCGCCGCAGTGAAGTTCATCAAATCCATGCCCGATTTTCAGATCGAAGACCGCTTGCAGACGCTCGCGAATTACCGTACGCCCAACCACGCCGTCATGTGGAGAGTTTCAAACACGGCGGGCTACGACCCCATGAGTTTGAAATCATACAACAGCCGCATGGCCGTGATGGAAGGCTGGCAAGACGGCGACTATCACGATGACATTGACCTCAAGCAGTATGACCATCCTGTCCTCGATGAATTGAATGTGCGTTTTATTTTAACGACGGAACCAATCGACGACCCTGCGGTCAAGCCCTTATTTACCGGCCCGCGTTTACGCGCCTATGAACGCGCCAGCGATCAACGCAGTTGGGCGGCGATTGCGCAGCGGGCGGCAAGCGACGAAGACGATGCGCTGTCGGACGAGGTTGCAGAAATCGCTGACTGGGCGCCGACCCGCGCGACGGTGCAACAATATGAACCCCAGCAGATCGTTTTTGATGTTGACGTTGCTTCGCCGGGCTGGCTGCGGGTGTCCGAGTGGAACTATCCCCATTGGCGCGCGCGCATTCGTACGGGTGAAGAGCGGTGGCGCCCGCTGAGCGTTTATGCAACCGCAAACGGCTATCGCGCACTGGCGCTAGACGCGGGGCATTGGACGGTTGAGTTGACTTACAATGAACCGTGGGGACGCTGGTTGTTGACCGGCCTCGCTTGGGTGGTTTTCATCAAACTGGCGGCGCTCGCGTACCTGCTGGCTACCGGGAAATTCTGGACGTTTATCCAACGCGCATTTGGACGCTACTACTAATCCCTATATTTCTATATTCAGGCTGCGTGAGTCGGGGCAGGCGTGGGTACGTCTCTCTTCGCTTCCGTGCGGGCTATCAGGCCCTATGCACAGGCGCTCAACGCCACCCTACTTGAAACGCATCATTCATCTGCGGTAGGGTGGGCTCGCGTTAGCAGCCCACCATGCAATGTTTCAACAATTCAAACGGGTGGGTTTTTAATCCACCCTACAAAAAGTGAATGAAAAATCGCCGTCTTATTTCGTTAGCGCGAGCAGCGGCAAGCGCCCTGAACCTTTGCAATGCGCACAGGTGTAGGTCAATCGTTTGGTCAGGCTGCGGCCCGAACGCTGGCGCGTGATCTGCACCAAGCCCAGATCGGTAAACTGCTGCAAATCGGTCGGGGTGCGGTCTTTGGCGAGCTCGCGTTCGATGGTTTTAAATACGCGGTCTTGGTTTCGTTTGAGCCGCATGTCGATGAAGTCCACAATGAT
The DNA here is from genome assembly GCA_030765645.1 of Candidatus Hinthialibacter antarcticus. NCBI lineage: Bacteria > Candidatus Hinthialibacterota > Candidatus Hinthialibacteria > Candidatus Hinthialibacterales > Candidatus Hinthialibacteraceae > Candidatus Hinthialibacter > Candidatus Hinthialibacter antarcticus. The sequence continues at coordinate 48,404 of JAVCCE010000052.1, forward strand.
GATGCCGCCCAACTGGCGCAGCCGCATCTGACGCGCCACTTCAACCGCCGCTTCCTGATTGGTCGTCGAGATCATTGCTTCGAGGTCTTTGCCGCTGACGTTTTTGCCGGAGTTTACGTCGATGGCGGTGAGCGTTTCCATTTCTTCGATAATGATGTAGCCGCCGCAATCCAGATAAACGATATTGCTGAATAAATGGTCGATGTCTTTGGTGAGGTTGTACGCCTTCCAGATCGACTGGGTCGGGTCGTCAAAAAAGCGGATGAAATCGTCAGCGTCGCGTCGCGGCGAGACCAGTTTCATTGATTGAGTGATGCGGTATTTTAAACGTGGATGATACAGCACCACTTCATCAACTGCAGTAGAGAAGTGATCGCGCAGCACTCGCTCGAACAGATGCAGCTCGCGGTGAAGGCACTTGGGTTTCGAGCCGGATTCAAACTCGCTCTGTATTTCTTTCCAACTGCGGGTGAGATATTGCAGGTCCTGGCGAATTTCGCGGGCGCTGTTTCCCGCGGACGCGGTGCGGAAAATCAGCCCGCCGTCGGTCCCGATTTCTTGCTCGGCCAGTTCGTAGAGCGCCTTGCGTTCTTTATCGTTTAACTGGCGCGACATGCGTACCACTTGGGTGTAGGGCATGTAGATCAAGAAGCGGCCTGGCATGGAAATTTTCGAGGTCAACGCCGGGCCTTTGTCGCCGATGGCTTCTTTGGCCATTTGCACCAACACTTTATCGCCGGGGCGCAGCGCGTCTTCGATTTTGTCGATGCGCTTCTTGCTGCCGCTGCTCTTGCGCTGCCGATAGACCTCCGGGCCCATCTCTTGAAAACTAAGAAAGCCTTCTTTATCGAGACCGATATCAACAAACGCCGCCTGTAGCGCGGGAATCACTTTCGATACCACCCCGCAATAGATGCTGCCTGCTGAGCCGCGGTCAACGCGGTGTTCTTCTTCGACCCAAAAGTCGGTTACATTCCCGTCTTCGGTAATGACGGCGATGCTGTACGAAGATTCTTCCGCAAAGATCATGCGGCATACTGGCTTTTTAGACGCAGGCGCCCGTTTGGTCGCGCTGCGGGGCCGCGACGTCTTGGTTCGATCTTGGACGGTAGTTTTTGCTGGTTCAGCGCTGGGTGTTTTCGAAGCGGCAGCCGCTTGAGGCCGCGCATTACTCGTGCGTTTTGATGAACTTCTACGCCTGGAGGCCGGGCGCTTCGTTTCTGTGGGCGCTTCGTCGGTTGTTGCTGGAGCCTCAACGGTCGGTTCGCTTGGCGCTGCGCTTTCGGCTACATCGGTTTGTTCAGCCGCTGCGGCCTTGCTTGCAGGACGCTTACGTCCAACGCCGCCGCGTCGACCCCGACGCGAGGGACGTTTTTTCTCTGTGGTCGCTTCGTCGGTTGTTGCTGGAGCCTCAACGGTCGGTTCGCTTGGCGCTGCGCTTTCGGCTACATCGGTTTGCTCAGCCGCTGCGGTTTTGCTTGCAGGACGCTTTCGTCCAACGCCGCCGCGCCGACCCCGCCGCGAGGGACGTTTTTTCTCAGCGGAATTTTCGTCTGTTGTTGCCGGAGCCTCAACGGTCGGTTCGCTTGGCGCTGCGCTCTCGGTCGCAGTTGTTTGCTCAGCCGCTGCGGTCTTGCTTGCGGGACGCTTTCGTCCGACGCCGCCGCGTCGACCCCGCCGCGAGGGACGTTTTTTCTCAGTGGAGGTTTCGTCGGTCATTGTCGGAGCCTCAACGGTCGGTTCGCTTGGCGCAGCGCTCTCTGCAGCAGTTGTTTGCTCAGCCGCTGCGGTCTTGCTAGCAGGACGCTTTCGTCCGACGCCGCCGCGCCGTCCACGACGGGTTGGACGCTTTTTTTGCGTCTCGTCGCTGCCTGCGGACGCACTTAACTCGGCGCTGTCTGCGTTTTGGTTACGGGATTGACTGTCGGGGGTTGTTTTACTTCGGGTGGTTTTTTTTGTTGTGGTTTTCATAAATTCCTATGACCAATTGATTTGGCCTCTAAATTCATTATAGAGGAATTTACAGAGAATGCAAAGAACACATTTTCTCTATAAAATTGCAACAGTAGTTGAAAATTCTAATCTAGTATGAGATAGTTGCACTAGATTTATTGCATTGTTTTCTTTTCCGTTCCAGCAAATGTTTCATTAAGTGTAATATTTCAAGAACCTTAAGTTGTTTAAAAGATGTGAACCCCGGTTGAATAATTTCACTTTTATGTTAAAAATATGAGTATAGAGCCGATAGTAGAAGGTAAGATATCTTTCTTCGTCTATGTGAACAGCAAGACAAGTAGGTGCCAAATAACTAAGTTTGTTGATTCGTTAGAGCAGGATCAACAAATTAAGTTCAGTAAGCGGATACAGCGCTGGGCTGCCAAGGGAATACCGAATAATGATGAACAATTTAAGCATGAACAAGGAAAAATCTTCGCTTACAAACAAGGCCAAGTCCGAATCTACGGTTTTTATAAGTGCAAAACAGAATTTGTATTCACGAATGGCTGCTTAAAGAAAACAGATAAAGCGGATCCGAATGAGCTGTCCCGCGCCGAAGAATGCAGACTGCAATGGGAGAAAGAAAATGAACAATAAAGATCAATCGTTCAAAGATTGGTTTCAAAATCTTGAAGATGAGTTTAAAGACGATCCCCGCTATGCGCTTGAGGACGTCCTTCTCGATTTTTCTGAAATGATTTGCAAAGCAATGGAAGAACAAAGAATCAGCAAAAGTGAACTCGCCAAGAAAATGGGCAAGCAGCCGTCTTGGCTTTCCCGTATTTTGGGCGCAGAACATAACCTGACGTTTCTGACCGCCGTTGAAATTGCAATGGCGTTAGATATGAATTTAAAAGTAAGTTGGAAACCGACAAAGCAAGCAGCAAGTAAATCTTCATCGAAAAACGGTAAGCAGAATCGCGTTATTCAAAACGTAGCGTGAAGTTTTATTTATAAGAGATGAACTCGCTCCGCTCGTTCTTGCCCTTGGTACCCAAACACATTCTAAGGAAGTATTTAAGATTTGATAATCGCAATTAATCCTGTTAATGCACCAAGCACTCCGGTGAATGCCGCTATCCAAATTAGATATACTTCCCTCTCTTTTCTCACCAATGTTCTTAGTTCAAGAACTGCTTCTTTAGTGAGACATCTTTTTCCATTGTACTTTCCCTCCGTCCACTTATTAGCCTCTCTATCGATTGCCGGTATTGGCAAACAATACCTTCGGGCTAAATCAGTCCAGTAACGAGTGTTGAGGTCGTCTATTTCTTCATCAATGCAATCTGTTTCAAACCATGCTTGTGATCTTATTCCTGAAATTTCATCTCGACTTTTATTATTGTTTTTGGCATTTTTAATATCTTTCTGAAAAGAATTTGTGGTACTGTTGCGGCTATTTTGTAATTTCCACAGACTATACCTATAATGAATATAATTCATTATACACACCTCGTATTTAATAATGAAACTAAAATGGTAAGATATTGTACTATGTTTAATTGCTTGTAATAAGATATGTTTTGGGTGCCAAGGGCAAGGCAGCGCGAAGCGCCGACAGCCCTTGATGAAACCTATGAAAAAATAAAATCAAATCACACGACACTCATTCGGTGGGCTGCTTCGCGAGCCCACCCTACCCTGGAAGTGATATACATTTCACAAAACTGTATTGTTTATTTCAACAAAAAAACGGAGCGACCGTTCAGCCGCCCCGTTCGATAATTCTAAATTGTAATACTCCCTTACCCCTTCAACTTCAGCCCTAATTCTCTCAATTGGTCGGCGTCAACGGCGGAGGGCGCGTCTTCCATCACGGCTTGTGCGCGTTGGTTTTTGGGGAACGCCATCACCTCGCGAATGTTATCCAAGCGGCGCATCAACATCATCATGCGATCAAAGCCAAACGCGATGCCGCCGTGAGGCGGCGCGCCGTAACGAAAGGCGTCCAAGAGAAATCCAAACTTCTCCTGCGCCATCTCTTCGTCAATGCCCAGTTCAGTGAACATCTTGTATTGGATGTCGCGGCGATGAATACGAATGCTGCCGCCGCCCAGTTCGATGCCGTTCAATATCAAGTCGTAGGCCAGCGAGCGAATCTTGAACGGCTCCTTGCCGAACAGGTCCATGTCGTCGGGGTGCGGATGCGTGAACGGATGGTGCGACGGCGTGGGGTTGCCGTTGTCGTCTTTGTTATACAGAGGGAAATCAACCACCCACAGGAAGTTGTCTTCGTTCGGATCAAATAGTTGCTTCAGCCCGGCGATGTGCAGCCGCAGGTGCGCCAGCGCAGCGTAGACCACTTCTGGCTCATCGGCGACGAACAGCAGAATGTCGCCCGGTTCCGACTCCAACCGCTCGATCAATTTGGCCTGCAAACCTTCGTTGAAGAATTTGACGATGTTCGATTCAAGGCCCGCTTCGCCGTGCTTCATCCAGGCGAGACCCTTGGCGCCATAGACGCCCGCCTCTTTGGTCAGGTCTTCGATTTCTTTGCGGCTGAACGAAGCGCCGCCTTTGACGCAGATACCAGAAATCTTGCCGCCGTTTTCTACAATCTGGCGGAATACTTTGAAATCGCTTTCGGAACCAATGTCGCCCACGTTGCGCAGTTCCATACCGAAGCGCACGTCGGGGCGGTCGCAACCAAAACGCTCCATCGCTTCCCAATAATCCATGCGGGGGAACGGCAGCGTTAATTCGACGCCCATCAGTTCCTTCCACAGTTTGGCCATCAAGCCTTCCATGAGGGCGTAGATGTCTTCGGGGTCAATAAACGCCATCTCGACGTCGATCTGGGTGAATTCGGGCTGGCGGTCGCGGCGTTGATCTTCATCGCGGAAGCACTTCACGATCTGGAAATAGCGGTCGAGGCCGCCCACCATGCACAGCTGTTTGTAAATCTGGGGCGACTGGGGCAGCGCGAAAAACTCGCCGGGCGAGACGCGGCTCGGTACCAGAAAGTCGCGGGCGCCTTCCGGCGTCGATTTGCTGAGGATAGGCGTTTCGACTTCGACGAAGCCCGTATCGAAGAAATAGTTGCGCACCACCTGGTAGGCGCGGCTGCGGAACATCAACGTATCGCGCAGGCTGGGGCGGCGCATATCGAGGTAGCGATATTTGAGGCGCACGTCCTCGCCGACGTCCACATGGTCATCAATCGGGAACGGCGGGGTCTCGGCTTCGCTGTAAACCAGCAGTTCGGTCACGACGACTTCGACCATGCCAGTCGGCAGTTTGGGGTTGACCGTGCCCTCCGGGCGATGCCGCACCACGCCCGTAATTTGAATGCAGAACTCGCTGCGCAAGTCGTTGGATTGCTTGTGCAGTTCCGCGTTTTCTTGTGGATCAAACACCAGTTGCGCATGTCCGGTGCGGTCGCGTACGTCAATAAAGATGACGCCGCCGTGGTCGCGCCAGTGCCAGACCCAACCGCACAGGGTCACCGTTTCGCCAATATGTTTGTCCCGCAAGTCGCCGCAATAATCCGTTCGTTTCATGATTAACCTATCGTTATTTCTATCAGTTTTCAGACGTTATGTTCGTGTCAGAGAAGACGCCGATTGTCCAGAGCTTCCCTAATACATTGAAGGCAAATAATATATCTTCTTTGCCGGATTGGGCGAAGGCATACCTGCTCGCGCCATTTTCAAGAAAATGTTCGGTTGAAAGAACTACAGAATCGCAACGCTTTGATGCGCCGCGAGTATAAACCCGGCGCAGGGCGCAACTCAGCACCCACGAAAACATTTTCCGAACAAGACGCCCGCGCCTGAGTTCCGGTGGATTGCGTCAAACCAAAGACGCTTCGTTTACGTTAGCCGTATAGATTCGTGAGCGGAGGTAAGGATATGGCCACAATGGCGGACAAACGAGATTATTACGATATTTTAGGCGTCTCCCGCGAAGCCTCAGCGGAAGAGGTCAAAAAATCTTATCGCAAGACAGCGCTCAAATATCACCCCGACCGCAACCCCGGCGATGCGGCGGCGGAAGATAAATTTAAAGAAGCGACCGAAGCTTATGAAGTATTAAGCGACACTCAAAAACGCCAACGATACGACCAATATGGTCATGCGGGCGTCGGCGGCGCAGCAGGCGGCTTTCATGATTCCGCCGCCTATCATGATTTTCAGGATATTTTTGGCGGTTTCGGCGATATTTTTGAAGAAATTTTCGGCGGCAGCCGAGGCGGACGCGGCGGGCGTTCACGCTCTCGCATGAGACGCGGCGATGACCTGCGCTACGACATGGAAATTACCCTGGTCGAAGCGTTCGGCGGCGTTGAAAAGCAGATCGAAGTCCCGCGCCAGGACGCCTGCGACACATGCACCGGCTCGGGCTGCGCCAAGGGCTACCAGCCCGAAACCTGCCCGCAATGCCAGGGGACGGGGCAGATCAACATCACCCAAGGGTTCTTCAGCATCTCCCGCACCTGTAACCGCTGTAATGGCAACGGACGCATTATCACCAAACCCTGCGTTCAATGCCACGGCTCGGGGCGCGTACTCAAACACAATCATGTCCGCATCAAAATCCCACCGGGATCAATGACCGGGCTGAAACTGAAGGTTTCCGGCGAAGGCGAAGCCGGGTTTAATGGCGGGCCGTCGGGCGATTTATACATCGTCTTACGCGTAGCGGCGCATCCGTTGTTCAAGCGTGAAAACGACGATTTGATCTGCGAAGTGCCGATCTCAATCACTCAAGCGGCGCTGGGCACGGAACTCAAAGTGCCTACCCTGAGCGGCAATATCAATCTCAAAGTGCCGGCGGGAACCCAGACAGGCAAAATCTTTCGCGTTGCGGGCAAGGGAATGCCCAGCGTGCGCGGCTATGGAAACGGCGACTTGCTGGTGCGGGTGGTGGTTGAAACTCCAACCAAACTCAGCGCGAAACAAAAAGAACTTTTAGCCGAATTCGCCAAAATCAGCGGTGAGGAAACCAATCCGCAATCAAACGGATTTTTTGAACGCGTGAAACAAGCGTTCGGCGGTTGATCCCGCTATGATTGTAGGGTAAACAAGGAGTCACGCGATGAAAAGTGCTTATGAACTCGCCATGGAGCGGTTAGAAAAAGATTCACCCTCCGGCCCGGCGTTGTCTGATGAACAAAAAACGCAACTGGCTGAGGTCGATAATAGAATTGACGCCAAGATCGCCGAGCGGAAAATTCTCAGCCAGAACGAAATGAAACAAACCATGGGCAACCCCGCTGAGATGGAATCCATCAATGCGCGGATGCAGCAAGATATTCATCGCCTCGAAACCGAGCGCGAAGAACAAAAAGACGCGGTTCGTAAGGGCGCGTAGAGTTCCTCTCTTTCAACGGATGATTGGAGCAATGGGTGGGCGAGACTCCCGCCAAGCCAAATAAAGTAGGGTGGTTCTTAACCCACCAAAAAAAATTAAAGCAGGGTAGGGTGGGCTCGCGAAGCAGCCCACCGGATGAAACCGCCCCTCACCCCAACCCCTGCCTGCGGCAGGCAGGCTCTCCCATAGGGAGAGGGAGCAGATTGTGGTTTAGCCGTAGGGTGGGTTCTTAATCCACCAAAGAAAATGTAGGGGCGCAGCGCGTTGCGCCCGCAATTAAAGAATGATTCGCAACAAGAAGGAGTCGGCAATTGGACAAATGTTTTGAAGGCGAATGGGCTTTAATTCTCGGGTCATCCAGCGGCATGGGGTTGGCGTCCGCCAAAGCCCTGGCGTCTCATGGAATGAACATACTCGGCGTTCACTTCGACCGTCGTTCTGCAATGAAAAAAATCGAAGAAGAAATTGCCTGGATGAAAGACCAGGGCGTTGAGGTGGAGTTTTTCAACCAAAACGCCGCCGACGAAGAAAAACGCCGCGCCACTGTTGATGCGATCAAAGAACGCACCGGCGGCAAACGGTTGCGTACGCTATTACATAGCCTCGCGTTTGGAACCCTCAAGCGATTTATCAACGAGAGCGAAGACGGCGAGTTGACCCAAAAACAAATGGAGATGACCCTCGACGTGATGGCCAATAGCCTGGTCTATTGGGTGCAAGACCTGCGCCGCGCCGGGCTGATCGCCTCCGGCTCGCGTATCTTTGGCCTGACCAGCGCGGGCAGCCACACCGCATGGCCCAACTATGGCGCCGTATCCGCCGCCAAGGCCGCGCTCGAGTCGCACATTCGTCAGATCACTTTCGAAGGCGCCAAAGACGGCGTCAGCGCCAACGCCATCCAGGCGGGCGTCGTGGTGACCCCCGCGTTAGAAAAAATCCCCGGGCATGAGAAACTGATTTCTGAGGCCTTGGCGCGTAACCCATCAGGCCGCATGACCACAGTAGAAGACGTGTCGAAAGTGGTGTGCCTGCTGTCGCGTCCTGAAGCGGATTGGATTCGCGGCAGCGTGGTCTTCTGCGACGGCGGCGAAGACATCGTCGGCTAGGGCGCCGCAGGCGCCTTTTTGTTTGAACTTATTGAAGTATTAGAAGCACAACCGTTACCTGTCTCTATCGCTGAGCCGTTCCGGCGCGCTGACACTCTGCTTGTCAGTATGACCGGGCTGCCTCGCCATCTTATAGCCGGGTAGGGTGGGCTCGCGAAACAGCCCACCAGAAAAAACTGAAGCAAGCAGAGTTGTACCCATCCCACATGCAGATTTATGAAAAAGTATCCAATTAACCAAAGAACCCAAATGAATGTAATAACGCCCGTCAGGAATCCCTCTTCATCTTGAGCCGGAGCGAATTTTTCGTTCTAATGTACGAGTTACCTCAGCCGAGTGAATTCAAAGGAGATTGTCCATGAGTGCATTTTGGGGACGTGTGCAGACCGCACCGTTTTTATTGGTATTATTCGCTGTTTTATTTACCGCTTCAGCGTTTGCCGACATCCCGAGGCCCGAACATCCGCGCCCCGACCATTGGCGCGACCAGTGGGTCAACCTGAACGGGCAATGGAACTTCAAGTTCGACCCGGATAATACAGGCGTCGAAGACGAATGGTTTAAAGCCGACTATAACGACTGGCCGAAAAAGAAAATCACTGTACCTTTCCCCTGGGAAAGCCGCCTGTCGGGCATTGAACAACCCGATTACAAGGGCGTCGCCTGGTATCAGCGCACCATTGAACGCCCCGCTGGCTGGGAAGGCAAAAATATCCTGCTCAATTTCAGCGCGGTTGACTGGTCGTTTGACGTGTGGCTTAACGGCAAGAAGATCGAACCCGAAAAGGGCGGCATGTCTGACTACCCGCCGCATGGCTATGTACCCGTGGTCTTCAACATCACCGATGCGCTGCAAGACGGCGTCAACGTGTTGAGCGTACGGGTCGAAGACAACACCACGCCCACCCAACCCGTCGGCAAACAGGTCAACTGGTACACCCGCACCAGCGGCATCTGGCAGACGGTCTACATGGAAGCCACCCAAAAAAACGGCCTCAAATACATCGCGCCGTTTCCAACCATCGACGGCAATGTCGAGTTCCGCGTGGTCGCGTTTCAACCGTCCGACAACCTCAGCGTACGCATCTTACCTGACATGCCCTATGACGCATCCGGCCCGTCCAAGACCGTCCCGGCGAAACTCGAGCAAACCGTCGAAACTAAAAGCGACCACATCAAAGTCAAATTCAAACTCGACGACGTCGAACTCTGGTCGCCCGATTCGCCCACGCTCTACTTCGTTGAAGTGCAACTATTAGACGACGGCGAAGTGGTCGACACGGTACATACCTATTTCGGTTTTCGTGAAATCACGCGTAAGCAGAATGGCGACAATCCATACGAAACCATTCATCTCAACGGCAAGCCGTTTTACATTCTTAGCGCACTCAATCAGGCGTTTCATCCCGAGGGAATCTACACCTATCCCAGCGATCAGTTGATTCGCCAGGACGTGGAAGACGCGCTCGAATTTGGTTTCAACAACCTGCGCCTGCACATTAAAGTCGATGAGCCGCGCTTTTATTATTGGTGCGACCGCCTGGGGATGACCCTAATGTATGACTTCCCCTGCCCGTGGCAGTTTGACGCCGACATGCGCGACAATTTCAAGAAGGTGTTCTTCGAAGCGCTGCTGCGCGACTTCAACCACCCGTCGATCATCACCTGGGTCATCTTTAATGAAACCTGGGGCATCCCCGGCGTGAAAGACAACCCTGAAGTGCAAGACTACGTCAAAGAAATGGTGGGACTCACCAAGCAGATCGACCCCACCCGGCTGGTCGAAGACAACTCGCCCTGCAATTACGACCACGTTGTCACTGATGTGAATTCGTGGCACCTCTATATCAATGAACATGACCACGCCCGGCGGCATATTCAAGAAGTGGTCGATAAGACCTTTCCCGGCTCACAATTCAATTTCGTCAAAGGCTACAAACAGGAAAACCAGCCGTTGATTAACAGCGAATACGGTGGCATCAGCGCCGACATGGGCGACCGCGATGTTTCGTGGTGCTTCCATTTTCTCACGCAGGAACTGCGCCGCCACGACAAGATCGGCGGGTACGTCTATACCGAGTTGCAAGACATCGAGTGGGAACATAACGGCTTTATGAACTACGACCGCAGCCGCAAAATTTTCGGCTATGAAGAATACGTCCCCACGCCGGACGATCATCCGCCCTTCACCTACCGCGATCTCAATAATCAGAATTTTCTGGTATTGGACGCGATGAATAATGAACGCGCGACGCCGTTTGAAACCAAACATATCAAGACGGCGTTGAGCCTGTATTGCGGGCATGATGGCGGCAAGTTCCCCTTGCGTTGGCGCGTGTGGAAGCAGACGCGCCTCGACCTCGGCTGGCAGTCTGACCAAGCGGGGAGCGGTTGGGTCAACGCCAAAGCCTATGGCATGGCGGATGGCGACGACGTGACTTTTGTCCCTGAGCCGGACGCGCTCTATTGCGTCTACGCCTGGGTGGAAGACGGTGACGGCGAATTGATCGCGCGTAATTTCTGGACAATCAATACGCTCAGCGGCGATTATTCGGGCGAAGAACGCCACGTTCAGATGATGGCGGGCGGCGACCGTAAGTATATCGAAGCGCCGGAATGGTATGTCCGCTGGAACCCGACCGACTATACGGAAGCGACAGGCGAGATTGAGCAGATTCCCAAAGAGAACCGCGACTCGGTTTCGGTCCCCGGCAAGGCGCAACTGACCTATCAAGTGTCGCTGCCCAGCGGCGTCGATCTCAGCAAAGTAAAGAAAGTCAAACTGCAACTCGAACTGGCGGCCTGTTCGGGCGGGATGCGCATTGACGCGCTCGAACGAGCGGGGCGTTTTGAAAAACCGGAATGGCGCGCCAACCGCAACCCGCTGCATTTCCCGCAGACTGACGTTGGCAATGAGTATCCATCGACGATTGAAGTGTTGGTCAATGGCCAGGTGGTGAAAGAGATTTGCCTGCCCAACGATCCGGCGGATTATCGCGGCGTGTTGAGCAACATCTTCGAACAGGCGCCGCCCAGCGTGTATGGCTACTTGCAGCGCATTTACGTGCCGGTTTCAGCCGTCACCGCAGACCGCTCGAACGAAATCGTGATTCGCACCAAAGAAGGCAGCGATACCGGTGTACGGCTCTTCGGCGCTTATAGCGGACGGCATCCTTTCCCACCCAGCATGATTTTGTATGAGTCAGGACAGTAATGAAGTTATAATTCCTCGAACGATTAAGGGCGCAACGAAAGTTGCGCCCTTTTTTTGTAGAATTTCAATGGTTCTTTCGCTCGCACCGAAATGAAGAGAGACCTCCCCACGCATTTTTTAATCTTACCACCCTTCGCGCTCTCGCAGCGACGTGATGTGGGCGATGTGGTGTTTGCCATGCCAGGCGTAGGTACCCACCGCTTCATCTAATGAAATCGCTCGCGCTGCTTCGGGGTGAAAATATGTCATCTGAAAATGCGAATCTTCGAGAGAATGTAACAAGAGCGCCCAGCGCTCATGCAGTGCGCCGACCAGCGTCAGCGACAATTCAACGGGCGCATGTTGCGCGTCTTCGAGCCGCGCCCAGCGGTCTTCAAAATAGGGGCGAATGCTGGGTTCATCTTCCGTCAACGCCAAGCGAAAACGAATATAACTATTGATATGGCTGTCGGCCAGATGGTGAACCACCTGCCGCAGCGTCCAGCCGTCGGGGCGGTATTGCGTATCGAGTTGGCCTTCGTTCAATCCTTCTACCGCAGCCCGCAGTTGCGCGGGCGCAGCGGCGATTTCATTGATTAAGCGACTCCGTTCTTCTGCAGAGTACGCTTCGTCATAAGTGAATTCGCCAATAGGAAATTTCAACGCATTCAAATCAGTCATGCACATTCTCCCCAAATCATCTAAATCATTCCTGCAATTTTAACATAGGGAATTCCGTAATACGCAACCGCGTGCAGCCGTATGGAATCAACTGAATATCTTCTAACGGCTCATCTGAAACAATCGGGCTTTTGGGCGTCTCGCCTGCGGAGTTCATTTCCAGTTTCCATTCGGGAACCTTACGCGCTTTGGCATGAATTACGACAGGCGGATCTCCATGAGAGAAGGGCGTATCTTGAATCGGGTTCGCATTTATCACCAAGTTCTGTTCGACGTAATCTGGATCAATATTCAGCGCATAATTCCAATCCGTGGTTGGATGTACCGCCCAATCAATCACAGGCAATTCATCGTGATGGCGCGCGATCTCTTCAAATTTCTCGCCGATTTTAAGTGAGAACAATACAGGGCCGCGAAATACAGATAGCGCATTGTTATAGCGTTGTTCTAATCGAAGCGGCATGTTAATTATTATTTGAACCACATCGCCGTTTTCCCATGTTTGGTTCAACGAAATCATATTGCCTTCGGTTTCACGATTGGTTAATTTTGTTTCCCCATTTTTGGTCGTGATCGTCATTTCGGTTGACCATGCGGGGAAACGAAACGCCAAGGGAAATTCAACCGGCTTAGGCGTTTTGATGGTGAATTTCAGGCTGCCGTCGAACGGGTAGTTGGTCTCCTCCACAATCGTTACTTCGACGCCGTCGGCGACTTTGGCGGTGACTTTCGAGGGGCCGTAGGCAATCGCCGCCAGCCCGCCGTCTGGAGTCGCCGCCCACAGGCTCGCGACAAACTTAGGCCAGCCCTGGTGCATGTTCGCCGTACAGCATCCAAAGTGCGGTTCAAGGCCATACAGGTTCGACGTATCGCTGTTGTCAGTCCAAGTGCGCTTGGCGATGGTGCACAACACCTGGTTGGCCTGTTGGTCGTATTGGTGCGCCCAGAAGTCAGGGGTGCAAGCGCCGGGCAGTGCGTTATACGCCAGCGTTTCCAGGCGGTCGGCGAACTTCACGTCGCCAGTGATGCGCACTAGGTTTTCCAAACTGAACATCGACTCGACGATGGCGCACAGTTCGGTGCCTTGGGTAGGCGACTTGCCCGCGATGTGCTCGTCGCCGCTGAAGCGTCCGCCCGCTTGTCCGTGATATTTGTCGAGCATTTCAAGCGCGGTGGATGACGCTTGCAAGTCGCTTGGGTCGCCTGACTGCAGCCAGCGCAAAGCCGGATACTTAATCGCCATGCCGTTATTGACGACGTGGGTCTGGTGGTAATTGGCGCGGATATCGGTGGTGTATCCAAAGAACGGAAAATTCTGGTAGTGTTTGATCCAGTTGAAACTGTTGTCGTGAATCGACTGCGCTGCTGTAAGCGCGTTGGCGTCGCCGCTGCGGTTGTAATACCAATAGGCGGCGACCATATTTTCGCGGGCGCGCACGCCGCGCCATTCTTTGTCGGGCCAGTCAGGCGGCGTTGCGGCGAGATAGCGAAAGTAGTTTTTCATCAACTCGATCACGCGCTCGTCTCCGGTCGCTTCGTGATATTGCATTAATACTTTCAGCGTCACAGCCAGCGGCCAGCGGTCGTTATTTTTTGCGGGGCCAAACCAACCGTTTTCCTGCCCACTGGCGAGGATGGGCTCGATCCAGCCTTCGACTTTTTTTATGAGGCGTTCGTCTTTGAGGATGTACGCCAGCGGGACCAATCCGTCGAGATAGTAGGGGCCGCGTTCCCAGGCGTCGCCGTCTTTGCCGCGCCAGGCCGATTCAGACACCGTCGGCCAGAACTCATCGAGATGTCCGGTGAGGCCGTTGGCGACGATGTTCAACTGGTCGCGTAGCCAGCCCTCCGGCTCGACCGCTCCGACGGGCAGCGCGATAAACTTCGACGGCTGCAACGGCGCCCGGTTAGCGGGATAATTCGCCTGCGCGTGAGCGCAGAGTGAGCCGATCATCAGTAGCGACGACAATACCCATTGATATTTCATGATGTTCTCCCCGTTGATGTATTGTGAGTTTTTTGAATCTATCTTAAAACAATGATAACGAAAAGGATGTGCGAGATATCATAATATGACAACTCATTACTGGCCTGGGTGTAACTCTGGGAGCGCCTGTGCAAAAGGGCCTGAAAGCCCGCACTGAAGCGAGCAGAGTTGTACCCAGGCCTTTTGCAGCGAACGATCAATTATTTCGAGATGGCTTCTCGTTATTTGTTTTCTCCATCCATCAGCCAGGCGAGGTTGAAGCGCGCCAGGGTCAGAAAACGATACCCCTTGTTCGTCTCATTGTCACCGCGTTCATACAAGCAATAAACGGTTTGATCCGGCCCAACGATGATATCGCTATAAGCGGCGAGCCCAGGGTCTAGTATTTTCGCAATCGGCCAAGTTTCGCCCTCATCATAACTCATTTTGATGACAAGGTTCTGTCGCGCGTTGGGTTTTTGCGCAGGCGCGTCACCGTATTGGTTGTCAGGATTCACAAACAGAATGCGGTTTTTATCCGTCGAATAGCGCGTCAGCCCCGCCATGCAGGTCGGTTCAAACAACGCGTCGTTATAGACGGGCGTTGTCCAATTGGTTGCGCCGTCGGGGCTGATCGAAACCAGGCGGCGGCGGTTGGGTGACTCGTTGCGCATGTTGACCATCACCCGCCCGTCAGCGAGTTGAAGCGCCAGCGTTTCGCTAGGATTTTTTGCGAGGTCGCTATTGTTGACGATGATGTCGCCCGCTAGCCAGGTCGCGCCGTGGTCGTCGCTGTAGATGGTGGTTACGCACGAGGGGCGGTGCCCATGCTCTCCTGTCGAAAGCCACACCGGAACGACCAGCCGTCCGTTCTTTAATTGAATGCCGTGGTTCGGCCCCGTCGCCAAGACATGCCAGTCGTATTCGGGGCGATAGGCGTCAAAGGTTGAGGTGATTTCAATCGGCGACGAAAAGGTCAGGCCGTCATCGTCGCTGCGCATGTAGAAGCAGCGACCGTATTCTATACAATACAAAAAATGCACCGCGCCGCTCTGGTCGGCGATTGCGAGAGGATTGTTAATCGTCAAATTGTCTTCAATGGTCATGCCCTCTTTCGCCGCGACAGGGTTCAGCTGCGCGTCGGCGGGCGGCTCAACAATCTTCTTCATCGGCGACCATGTTATGCCGCCGTCAGTGCTGCGCCTCATCATCACGTCGATGCGTCCCCAGTCGCTGCCGGATTTCCGCGCTTCGCAATAGGCCAGCAGCGTTCCCTTGCTGGTAACGACCATTCCCGGGATGCGAAAAATTTCGTACCCGCCCTCGCCCGCAATAAACAAGTCGCGGGAATTGAAAAATGCGTCTTGCGCAAATGATGGCAATAAACATGACAATACGAAGACACTTAAAATCAAAATCCTCATCGAATTCTCCAATTCCTATTGTTGTCTTTCTTTCAACCGCAGCGTCATCTCTCTAAATGTCGGGACCCAGATGGCGCTGTCGCTGGCGAGATACTTGCACACGCCTTCAAATTTTTGCGGCGTGATCGGGTTCCAGCCTTCGTCATTCATGCCGTGCAGACCGATCACCAGCCAGTGACCATTGGCCTTGGCTTCATCAATCTTGGCGATGATCTCCTCCAGCGGCATATTGGATAGCGGCCACCAACTATTGACGGCTTGCAAGTCGATGGGGCCGATTTTATTGAACGGCTTGCCGCCGATGCGCGCAGAAAGGTAATGCCCTGAAATCATTTGTTTCACTTCCGGCGAGGACTGGTTGTAGGGATACGCAAAAGTGATTGGCTCTTGCAAGCCGAGTTCGTCGATGAGTTGCTGTTTCGATTCAGTGATTTCCATCAGCGCATCTTTTGCGTCGATGGTGGGCAGCGCCGGGTGCGTGCAAGAATGGCTGCCGATTTCGTGTCCGCGTTCGAGGATGGATTTCCACTGCTGCCATGTCCCGTGGCTGGCGCCTTCGTTGTATCCGTCGCCGATCTCGTCCGTCTTCATCGGCGCCACCCAATGGGTTACCAGATAAAAGCTCGCCTTGAGTTGATAGCGGTCGAGAATATCCGCCATCTGTTCTGACGAACCCCAAAACCCATCGTCGATAGAAAACGTCACCGCGCATTGTTTCCCTTCAGGAAACGGGGCGCCGGATTCCGACCCACTTACGCGAAATGAAAAAAGCAGAGTGAAAATAATGATGCTAGAGAATATAATTTTCATAATGGGAGCCTTCCAGTTCGTATGATGGAATCATGCCACAGACTGGAAGTTGCAATCAAGTCAACAGCGGCAACATCAAAAGCGTGGGCCTCTCTGTGAAGGGCTGGGAATGCGGCGATGAAGTTTGGTCATAGCATCCTCACTGCGATGAATCTCAGCAATCTATCCGAAAAACTATTACTAGAGAGGCGACTTGAATGGCCTCTCTAGCTTGTGACATATTGATTTATTGAATGTGTTAGTGGAAACTAAAGCAGATTCTCAAGAGCAAAAATTTATGAATAGATACTCTCATCATAGGCAATCCAAAACAAAACGAATCGCAATGGAGGTTATAAACATGAAGCAAACTCACGATAAATTGAATCGGCGTACTATGTTGATGACGAGCGCGGCGGCAATGGTCGCGACGGGCGGCGCAGCAAAGACAGCCCGGGCGCAAGGACCGCAAATCGTAACGCCGCCGATGGAGAACCGCATACTCTTATCCTGCAAACTGGGCATGATTCCCAAAGATGCAGACGGTAAAACGCTATCTATTGCTGACCGTTTAACAATGGCGGGGGATGCGGGATTCGACGGCGTTGATTTTGACCAGGCGGCGGAATTCACCCCGCAACAAGCGAGAGACGCAGTGCAGGAATCCGGCGTGTTTGTTCACAACGCCATCAACCACGCGCACTGGTCGCAGCGGTTAACCAGCCCCAAAGAAGAAGAACGCAACCAGGGCCGCGCCAACATTGAGCACTGCATCCGCGTATCTCATGCGGCGGGCGGCAGCGGCGTATTGATCGTCGTGGGGCGTGGAGCAGACGGCTCCGTCGATGAAGTCGAACAACGCGCGTACGAAGAGATCAAAAAATTGCTCCCGCTGTCTGCGGCGTTGGGGCAAATGATTCTTGTTGAAAATGTTTGGAACCAGATGATGTATGAGCATGACGCGCCCGCCGATCAAGGCGCTGAGCGCTTCATTGATTTCATCGACCGTTTCAAAAGCCCCTGGGTCGGCATGTACTACGATATAGGCAACCACTGGAAATACGGACAGCCTGGCGAGTGGGTGCGCGCTTTCGGCCACCGCTGCGTCAAATTGGATATTAAAGGGTTCAGCCGGGTCAAAAACGAATTCGTCGAAATTACCAGCCCTGACGACGATGTGCCGTGGGACCAAGTCCGCATAGCGCTTGATGATATTGGATTCACCGGGTGGGCGACCGCTGAAGTTGGCGGCGGCGGTTTAGAAAGACTAACGACTGTCCGCAAGCAAATGCAAACCGCGTTGGGCCTATAGCGATTCGATTCAGAGAGGCGGCTCAGGTCGCCTCTCTTGTTTTATCTTACAAATACGGCCTTCCCGCCATGACGCCAGAAGGGCGCGGGAACGTCTCTGTGATAATGTACAAAGCATGAAAGAGCGTACTC
The DNA here is from genome assembly GCA_030765645.1 of Candidatus Hinthialibacter antarcticus. Classification (NCBI taxonomy): domain Bacteria; phylum Candidatus Hinthialibacterota; class Candidatus Hinthialibacteria; order Candidatus Hinthialibacterales; family Candidatus Hinthialibacteraceae; genus Candidatus Hinthialibacter; species Candidatus Hinthialibacter antarcticus. The sequence continues at coordinate 66,317 of JAVCCE010000052.1, forward strand.
AAACACGCTCTTTCATGCATACTTATTTGAGGTTCATCCGGTAAGTGAGTACCTACATTGATGGATGGCCATAATATTTATTCAGAAACAGGCTCCGGCATTTCACAAATTGAAAAACCAAATATAGGCATGGGTGCGACTCTGGGAGCGCCTGTGCATAAGGGCCTGAAAGCCCGCACTGAAGCGAGCAGAGTTGTACCCATGCCGCATGCGATGAAATCTCAATCCAATTTATGGAAGAACCTATTTTTAATAATCCTTTCATTCAATCACCGACGCCCTTCGTTAAAAAAAATCCCCGCTGGCCGAAGCAAGCGGGGACCTGTTGATTCATGCAGATCGCGTTGCCCTACGACGCCAGGTTGCGTAAGACATAGTGCAAGATGCCGCTGTTTTGGTAATAGACAATCTCGTCGAGCGTGTCGATGCGGCAAAGCAATTTGACTTCTTCTTTGGAACCGTCTGCGCGGGTAATCGTGCAGGCGATGTCCATGCGCGGTTTAAGGCCGCTGGCGATTCCCGCGATGTCGAAGGTTTCGCTGCCGTCGAGTTTGAGCGTATTGCGGTCTTGTCCGTCTTTGAATTGCAGCGGCATGACGCCCATCCCGATCAGGTTGGAACGGTGGATGCGCTCGAAACTCTCGGCGATGACGGCGCGGACGCCCAACAACCGCGTACCCTTCGCCGCCCAGTCGCGCGACGATCCCGTGCCGTATTCTTTGCCCGCCACGACGACTAGCGGCGTGTCGGTTTCCATATATTTCATAGCGGCGTCGTAGATGCTCATCTCTTCGCCGCCGGGGATGTACTTGGTGTAGCCGCCCGCGACTTCCACCATTTCGTTGCGCAAACGGATGTTGGCGAATGTGCCGCGCATCATCACTTCATGGTTGCCTCGGCGCGAGCCGTACGAGTTAAATTCCGCCGGAGTGATATTACGCTCCTGCAAGTACGCGCCCGTCGGGCCGTCGGTTTTGATCGCGCCTGCTGGCGAGATGTGGTCCGTCGTGACGCTGTCAGCCAATAGCGCCAACACGCGCGCGCCCTGGATATCGGTAACCGCTTCCGGTGTCTTGGGCATATTAACAAAGTAAGGCGGCAGTTTGACGTAGGTGCTGTCGGCTTGCCATTCGTAGGTTTGTCCGCCCGAGACTTCGATATTTTGCCAGGCTTCATCACCTTCAAATATCGCGCCGTATTGCGTAGCGAACTGCTCCTTCTTAACCGACTTCAATACCGTTTCCTGAATTTCTTTGGTCGTTGGCCAGATGTCTTTGAGATAGACCGGCTGTCCGTCGGCGCCTTCGCCCAATGGTTCCGTGGTGAGATTCACGCGCATCGAACCCGCCAGCGCATACGCCACCACCAACGGCGGCGAAGCGAGGTAATTGGCTTTGGTATGTGGATTAACGCGGCCTTCAAAATTGCGGTTGCCGGAGAGCACCGCCGCGACGGTGAGGTCGCCGTCAACGATGGCCTTTGCAATCGGTTCTGGCAGCGGGCCGGAGTTGCCGATACACGTGGTGCAGCCATAGCCGACCAGGTTAAAGCCCATCGAGTCGAGGTCGTCTTGCAGGCCGGATTCATTCAAATAATCAGTAACAACTTTGGAACCCGGCGCCAGCGAGGTCTTGACCCAGGGCTTTACCTTGAGGCCCTTCTGCGCCGCGTTGCGCGCCACCAAGCCCGCCGCGATCATAACGGACGGGTTGGAGGTGTTGGTGCAGCTGGTGATCGCGGCGATAACAACATCGCCGTCGGTGAGTTTATAGTCAGACGCTTCAACCGCGACGCTCTTCGGCGCGGCAGGGTCTCCGCCGAAGCCTTTCAACGCTTCGTTATAATTGGCGTCGGCGTCGGAGAGATACACTTTGTCTTGCGGACGCTTGGGGCCTGCCATCGAAGGTTTCACTTCGCCCATGTCGAGTTCGAGCGTGTCTGTGAATTCCGGCTCGTTGTTTGAGTCGCGCCACATGCCCTGCGCCTTGGCGTAGGCTTCGACAAGCGCAATGCGCTCCGGGTCGCGACTGGTGAGTTCGAGATAGGTAATCGTTTCTTTATCAATTGGGAAGAAGCCGCAAGTCGCGCCGTATTCCGGTGACATGTTGGCGAGGGTGGCGCGGTCAGCCAGCGGTAGGTTATCAAGACCGGGGCCGAAGTATTCGACAAACTTGCCGACAACGCCCTTCGCCCGCAGCATCTGGGTGACGGTCAAGACGAGGTCTGTTGCGGTGGCGCCCTCGGGCATGGTTCCCTTCAGGCGGAAGCCAACCACTTCAGGGATCAACATCGAAACCGGCTGGCCTAACATCGCGGCTTCGGCTTCGATGCCGCCTACGCCCCAACCAAGAACTGCGAGGCCGTTAATCATGGTGGTGTGGCTGTCGGTTCCAACCAACGTGTCAGGATAAGCGATTGGGTTGCCGTCGGTATCCGCCGTCCAAACTACCTGCGCCAGGTTTTCTAAATTGACCTGGTGGCAGATGCCCGCGCCGGGCGGCACCACGCGAAAATTATTAAACGCAGTTTGTCCCCAACGTAGGAACTCATAACGCTCAATGTTACGTTTGTATTCCATCTCGACGTTATGTTGAAACGCGCCTGCCGTGGCGAACTGGTCAACCATAACCGAGTGGTCAATGACCAAATCAACCGGCGTGAGCGGATTGATCTTTTGTGGATCGCCGCCGAGGTCTTTCATGGCGTCGCGCATGGCGGCGAGGTCAACCACGGCGGGAACGCCGGTGAAGTCCTGCATCAAAACGCGCGCAGGGCGATAGGCGATTTCGTGCGATGATTTTTTTTCTTTCAACCAATCGGCGACGGCCTGGGCGTCAGCGGCGGTGACGGTGCGGTCGTCTTCAAAGCGCAGCATGTTTTCCAGCAAGACCTTGAGCGTATACGGCAGGCGCGAAATATCGCCAAGTCCGTTCTGGCTCGCGGCGGGCAGGCTGAAATAATCGTACGATGTTCCGTTTACATCCAGCGTCTTTTTACATTTGAAATGGTCGAGACTCATTATCAATCTCACTTTGTGATTAGATTTATCGGACAAGTATTATAGTCGAACCATAGTCTGCTCCGTAGCGGGAGGAAAAATGGCAAGCGAGAACAAACGCTTTGAATCCATCGACTGCTAGAAGCGGCTTTTTTGCGGGCCTAGTCTTTAGCATCTGGAGAAATTCATTTACAGTTTGTCTAGAAGCCATCTCATAAAACAGGATTTCAGCAGATCGTAAATTGACAAACCAAATCCGGCATGGGTGCAACTCTGGGAGCGCCTGTGCAACAGGGCCTGAAAGCCCGTACTGAAGCGAGCAGAACCGTACCCATGCCGCCCGCACCGAAATCTCAATTCAATTTATAATAAAGCACCCCGTTTTCGGAAGAACCAGAATACACCCAATACTGAACTATTTTGGAGCCGCGTCGGCTGGCGTTGTTTTTCGCTGCGCTTACCCGCCTCAAGGCTTTTCATCTTTGAGAATAACAATTTTCAGAGTGAACATTTTAAGTTAAACTGTATTTTGGCGGGTGCAAACTTGAATCACGCCTTGGAGCAAAACAATGGGCATTGACGAAATCATTGGCGACAAACGCGATGAGATATTAAAGATTGCGGAAAAGCACGGCGCGTTAAACGTACGCGTCTTCGGCTCGGTCGCGCGCGGCGAAGCCACCGAAGACAGCGATATTGACTTTTTGGTGGACCTTGAGAAAGATCGAAACCTACTCGACCTCGGCGGCTTATTGATGGACTTGCGAGATTTGATGCCGATGAGCGTTGATGTGTTTACTCCGAACTCACTCAAAGCCTATATTCGAGAAGAAGCGCTGCGAGACGCGAAACCATTATGAGAAGACCCAAACAACGGCTTCAAGATATTCTTGATGCGATTGAAAAAATAGAACGCTATGTGCTACAAGGAAAAGAACGCTTTGTTGAAGATGAACTCGTGCAGAATTGGTTCGTCACTCAAATCTTAATCATAGGCGAAGCGGCAAAACACTTGCCTGAAAGCGTTTATCACGAAAATCCTGATGTTGAGTGGAATAAAATCATTGGCATGAGAAACATTCTTGTGCATGGATATTTCACCATTGACTTGGATACTGTCTGGGGAGTCGTCACGGATTACATGCCTGAATTGAAAAAGAATATACTGAGGATTTTGGATGAGTAGAATAAGCAGTTATGAGCGAATCAAGTTTAATTAGCGACGCCTTGTGAGGATTATAAAATTCTTTCAGGAGGGATATTAAATTATGAATACCTATATCGCTTTTTATAACACTGAAAAAGAGCGCGAAAATTTTAACGCCAACCCATTCAATGAAGTGGAAATATATGTGAAAAATGCGGAAATAAAACAAGGTGATTTAGTTTATTTGTATTTATACGGCAAGTTAAAGGATGGCATTGTAGCAAAAGGAATCGCATTGACGGATTCATGTGGAGAAACAAATAAAAAATATATACCTTTTAGAATAGAACAATCCATTGATGAAAAAAGTGCTTTAAGGTGTAGTCAGTTACCAATTGATCGAACCAAATTATATATAAAACGAAAAGAAGGAGAACGAAAAAAAGACTCTGCATTCAATATTAATAATGTGGCAGAGGAATTGAATCAAATTTGGGGGAATTGGCTTGACGGTTTGGATGTTAAATCGCCTGAAGAAATAAGCAATAGACAAAATGTATATGAAGGCGCAAAGAAGAAAGTCTATGTCAATGCTTATGAAAGAAATAAAAAAGCGAGAGAAATGTGCCTTGCACACCATGGATGTAAATGCTCGGTTTGTGACATCTTATTAGAAGATAAATATGGTGAAATAGCAAAGGATTTCATTCATGTTCATCACCTTGTTCCTCTATCAAGCGTCAACGAAACTTACAAAGTAGATCCTATCAAAGATTTAATACCAGTTTGCCCCAATTGCCATTCAATATTACATAAACGTGATAGGCCATATTCAGTAGATGAATTGAAAGAAATATTAAATTTTGGTTCATCCGGTAAGTGAGTACCTACATTGATGGATGGACATGATTTTGGTTATGAAAACCTATTCCGGCATTTCACAAATTGACAAACCAATCAGGTATGGGTGGAACTCTGGGAGCGCCTGTGCATAAGGGCTTGAAAGCCCGCACTGAAGCAAGCAGAGTTGTACCCATGCCTGATACAGCAAAAGATCAAGAATTCACGAAAAAGCGTCAAAAAACGCAATTCAATTTGTGATAAAGTACCCAAATACCGGAAGAACCTAAATTTTGAATGCAATTGCAAAAAGTAGCGTAGGTTAGGTACTCAATCTACTCTGCGGTTTTCCTCACACGCTAAAGCGGAACAGTACCACGTCGGCGTCTTGCATGACGTATTCTTTGCCTTCGAGGCGCATCTTGCCCGCCGCCTTGGCGCCCGGCTCGCCGTTGCAGGTGAGATAATCTTCATACGAAATAATTTCGGCGCGAATAAAGCCGCGCTCAAAATCATTATGGATCACGCCCGCCGCCTTGGGCGCCGTCCAGCCGCGTTTGATGGTCCAGGCGCGCGCTTCCTTGGGCCCGGCGGTGAAGTAACTCATCAGCCCCAAGCCGTGATACCCCTTGTGGATCACCTGATGCAGACCGTCTTCAGTGACGTTCATTGATTCGAGAAACTCGGCGCGTTCTTCGTCGCTCAGCCCCGCCATTTCTTCTTCAAACTTGGCGCACAACTTCACAAACTCGGCGTCTTCTTTTTCGGCGATCGCTTTCACTGCTTTGACGTAATCGCTGTCGCTTTCAAGGCCGTCTTCATCGACATTGCCTACATAAATTACCTTCTTGCCGGAGAGAAAACGCAACTCACGGTCGAGTTCGACAAAAGCGTCGCTCTCTTTTTTCGCGAACGACGACGCGGGGTCGCCCGCTTCAAGATGGGCGAGAAGTTCCTTGCCCAATTCAAACGCAGCGGCGAGAGATTTGTCGCCTTTCGACTGGCGTTCGAGGCGTTGCAGTTTTTTATCGAGTTGCTGAAAATCGGCGATGATGAGTTCGGTCTGGATGACGGCGATATCGCTTTCCGGGTCGCATTTCCCGTGGACGTGCGTGATATTTTCATCGTCGAAACAGCGTACGATATGCACAATCGCTTCGGTCTCGCGGATATTGGCGAGAAACTGGTTGCCGAGGCCTTCGCCCTGGCTGGCGCCTTTGACCAGGCCCGCAATATCAACGAACTCGACCGTCGAGTAAATCGTCTGTTTGGGATTTACGATTTCAGCGAGTTTATCTAAACGGTCGTCCGGTACCGCAACGATGGCTTTGTTGGGTTCGATGGTACAGAACGGATAGTTCGCCGCCTCGGCGTTTTGCGCCTTGGTCAGTGCGTTAAAGGTTGTGCTTTTGCCCACGTTGGGCAGGCCGACGATACCGACTCGAAGCGCCATGTTCTTCTCCTGGATACTATTTCGATTAAGCCACTGAGTAGTGTATCTTCGTATGCGTAGGATTCACGGGGCGCGAACAAAATCAGACCAGAACCGGTCATTGCGTAAGGCTTGAGTACAACTCTCTTCGCTTCAGCGTGGGCTTTCAGACTCTAAAACACAGGCGCTCACAGAGTTACACCCAAGCCTTTTGTCATCAATATTTCAGAATGTATGTTTAAATTGGCTTGATCCCGATATAATGTTGGCAGCGATAGGAGATAAATATATGTCAAGCGCAAAAACGGAAGTCGAGTTACTTTTGCAGAAATTGCCGGATGACTGCACAATTGAAGACATCCAGTATCACCTCTATGTGGTCGATAAAATTAACCGGGGGGTAGAACGGGCCTCTCTAGAGGGGACTTTCACGCAAGATGAGGTTGAAATACGGCTTAAACAATGAAACGAAAAATCGTTTGGTCTCCAGAAGCTGTTGATGACGTTGAGTCAATTTATAACTTTATCGCCCGTGATTCCAATGCGTATGCAAAATCTGTAGTCGACAAGATCATTCAAACAGTAAAATTTATCCCCGACCACCCTTATGCTGGACGCATTGTTCCAGAAATCAACCAAGAAACCGTTCGAGAAAAATTAGTATTCAGTTACCGTTTAATCTACAAAATTTCTGAAACTGAAATTTTGATTGTCACGGTTCTGCACGATAAGCGTCTATTATAGTGGTTGCCAGAATACTGTGCGGATTGAGTTTCAACTGTATCTATTGCTGCGCCCCTGCCTGCGGCAGGCAGGCTACAGGTGCGCTTTACGCACATATTTTTGACAGATGTTCTAGCGCTTGAAAGCTGATCTCGAACCATAAAAAACGGGAGCGACGTTGCGCCGCTCCCGCGTAAATGCTAATTCAATGATCGAATTATGCGCCCGGGTCTGGCACCCAGCCGTCGTTTTTGTCATACGGTTTGCCGCCGGGAATCTGTATCGGACGCGTCGGCACGGGGCCGAGTTTGTAGTCTTCATACTTAGCGTGCAGCCCGAGGGTCTGGTTTGATTTGAGCGCTTCGTCCCAAGTGACTTCACGCGCTTCGTAGCCCGCCATGCGCCCCATGATGGCGGTCATGGTCGAATAGGCGACGTTTCTCGCTTCGTTGATGTAGCCGCCGCCAGTGATCGCGGCGATCAGGTCGGCGTGTTCCTGGACGTAATCTTTGGTTGCGTCTTTGTCAAACGTCCAGTTTTTGCCGTCGGCGTTGATCCAGTTGCTGCAATTGGATTGCCCTTTGGTCCCGCGCACGATTTCATGCACGCGGCTGAACTCGCCTGGTTGTTGTTCGCAGTAACTGCTGATGCGAATTCCATTTTCAAATTCAAAATCAACGGCGTGGTGGTCCCAGATGTCGCCGCGTTCCTGCCACGAGCGACCGCCGATTGCGGCTGCTTTGGCGGGGTGCGAACCTTCGCCCATTGTCCACAGCGCCACGTCGAGGTTGTGAACGTGTTGCTCAACGATGTGGTCGCCGGAGAGCCACTGATAGTGATACCAGTTGCGGATGTGATATTCCATCTCGGTGATATCGTCAGTCTTTTCGCTAAAACCGATGGGCCCGCCGCACCAGTAGACGTAAAACGCCATGATGTCGCCAATGGCGCCATCGTGGATACGGTCGATGGTTTCGATGTATCCGGCGTTGTGGCGTCGCTGGGTTCCCGCCGCGATGTTGATTTTTTTCGCTTTGGCTTTTTCGTATGCGTCGAGAATACTACGGATGCCGGGGGCGTCGATGGCGGCGGGTTTTTCCATGAAGCAGTGCTTGCCCGCGTCGATGACCGCGTTCAACATCATCGGGCGAAACACCGGCGGCGTGGCCAGAATGATGTAATCAACATCGCTGGCGATGACGTGCTTATAGCCGTCCCAGCCGGTGAAGCAGTTGGCCTCATCAATCGACTGGTCAAACTTGGCGAGACGCTCCTGGGTTTGTTTGATCTTGCGCGGGAACAGGTCCGCGATGGCAGTGATCTTGACGCCGTCGTGTGCGCGGATCGCATCTTCGATAGCGCCTTTGCCGCGGCCTCCGCAGCCGATGACGCCGACTTTAATCGGAGTTGCAGCGCGCGCGTCTTTTGATTTTAGCGCTGAAAAGGCTGCAATTGACGCGGCGCTGGCCGCGCTTTTGGCGACAAAATTGCGCCGGGTTAAAATGGTCGGTCTGTCAGTCATTTTGCATATCCCCATTTTTATAATTGAGTAAACTCACGTCATTATCTCAAACGCCGTAGCCGATGGCAAGAAGCGCGGCTAAGATAATTATTCACCCCGGAAAATCCCCCTCTGACACCAATTATAAATGAAGGATATTCACCAATGGGTCTATTGGATTGGTTGTTTGGAAAAAGCCAGAAAACGACGCTGCCCGAGTTGGATGACGCGCCGCCTGAAGCGCAGCAAGAATACTCGTCGCCGGAAATTTCACCGCCGGAAGTCAAACAAAAACTTGATGCGGGCGAGTCGGTCATTCTGCTTGACGTTCGCCAGCCGGAAGAATTAGACATTTGCCGCATCGAAGGCGCCATGCACATTCCCATGATGGATGTGCACGAGCGCTATAAGGAAATTTCCGACGAGCCCAATGCGGAGATCATCGTCTTTTGCCATCACGGTTCGCGCAGTATGCAGGTGATGCATCAGTTGTGGGGGCTTGGCTATCAAAACGCCAAGAACATGTCGGGCGGAATCCACGCCTGGTCGCTCGACGTTGACCCCAAAGTGCCAAGGTATTAAAAACGGTTGCACAGGTTTGGGTGCATCTTTCCTCGCTTCAGTGCGGGGCTTACCGCCCTGTTCAATCCACGCAATATTTTGATAATCAGTCTAGCGAAGGCATTTGGAGCGCGACGGATTTCTTACGCGGTGATGGTGGTTCCGTTTTTGGGGTTTTGAAGGAAGAGAAATGAGACGACGTCGAGTAGGTCGTTTTTGCGAAATGGTTTTGAGAGAAAAAACCGGATGCCGGCTTCGAGGCTTTTCTTGCGGGTTTCTTCGTTGGGGTACGCGGTAATCATGACGATCTTGCTTGAGGGTTTGACTTCGTGAATCTTTTCAGCGAACTCGATGCCGTCGATGCCCGGCATGTTTTTGTCAACGATCATCAGGTCAAAATTGCTGGTGAGAGCGCATCCCATCGCGGAGACGGGGTCGCATGACCGGGTCACATAACATCCCTGCATACTAAAAACTTCGTCGAGCGCTTCTGCGTAGTCGGTATCGTCGTCAACAATGAGTACGTTTTTTCCCCGTAACAATTTACGTATGACCTCCCGGTCGTTGTCTTTTTCACTGGCAAGAGCATTCATCATAGTATTGCTCCCCTTTGAATGTTCGAGGGTACGTTAATGCAGCAAATATGCCAACATTTCATTTTGTTACACCGCTAGCGTTACTTTTCTAATGCTGACTCCTCCAACTCACGCAATTTCGGCAAGCGTCGATACAGAGAGCTTCTTGACAACCCCAATACGCGGGCGGCTTCTTCCTTGTTGCCGCCGACATTCTCCAAGGTCTGTCGAATGATTTCCAGTTCGGCGTCTTCGAGCGGCATCCCAAGTGGAATCAGTATGTTCTTGCCATCGTTGCTACTGGCTTCCATCCGTGCGGCGAAGATGGGAGTTTGACCGGATGTAATTTCGGGCGGCATGTCTCGCGGCTCGACGGTTGCGCCCTTCGCGAAGATGACGGCGTGCTCAATGGCGTGTTGTAATTCGCGCACATTTCCCGGCCAGGGGTATGAAAATAACACCTGCATACAGTCGTCTGAGAATTCAGCCAGCGGTTTTCCGGTCTCCTGACAGTACCGTTTCAGGAACGACTGTGCCAGAATCGGGATATCATTGTGACGTTCTCTCAGCGGTGGGATTTGAATCTGGACCACCCGTAGACGATAATATAAGTCTTCGCGAAACTTCTTTTCCAAAATTCGTTGTTGTAGTTCACGGTTGGTGGCGGCGATGACCCGAACATCCACATGAAGCGTGGTGCTGCTGCCGACCCGCTCCAGTTCAGAATCCTGTAGGATGCGCAACAAGCGCTGCTGGGCGCTGGCCGACATCTCGCCGATTTCGTCTAAGAAGATGGTGCCGCCGTCGGCCATTTCAAAGCGGCCTTTGCGGTCTTTGATCGCCCCGGTGAATGATCCTTTGACGTGGCCGAACAATTCTGATTCCAACAACGATTCAGGTAAGGAGCCGCAGTCAACTTTAATTAATGGTTTATTGTTGCGGCGGCTTTGTTCGTGAATCTCGCGGGCCACCTGGTCTTTTCCTGTACCGGTTTCGCCGGTGATGAGCGCGGTGCTCGAAGTCGGAGCAACCTGTTCAATCATGTGAAAAATGCGTTGCATGGCAGGCGAACGCCCCAACAGGCGTCCCGAAAGGCGCGCGGCCTGGCGGCGCCACTCGTCGCGTTCTTCAGCGACTTTCTTCAACTCAATGGCGCGGTCGATGACCACACGCAGTTCTTTGAGGCGCATGGGTTTGGTCAGATAATCTAACGCGCCCAAGCGCATCGCTTCTACTGCGCTATCAACTTCGTTCAGCCCGGTCAGCATGATGACCTGGGTTTCCGGCTTCAGTTCTTTGATTTTGCGCAGGGTTTGCAGCCCGTCGGTTCCAGGAAGCATGACATCGACTGTGGCAACGTCTACATCGTTGCTTGAAGCGAGTTCAATGGCTTTTTCGCCGCTTTCCGCCTCTAAAAAGTGAAAGCCGCGCCCATCCAACGCATCGCGCACGACCTCGCGCGATTCTTGATCGTCATCAATAATTAATATGGTTCTACTCATAGAGTTTTGCTTTCTTTGGGCAGTGCAGGCAAAAAGATGCGCACCGCCGTGCCTTGTCCTTCTTCGGTGTCAATATTAATAGACCCGCCGTGGTTGTCGATGATTTCTCTGACCAGATAAAGGCCTAACCCGGTCCCAATGCTTTTGGTGGTGATAAACGGGTCAAAGATATCTTCACTGATCTCATGCGACATACCGGGGCCGTCATCGACCACTTCGAGCATGACCCCATCGTCTACCGGGCGTGAGCGCAGCAAAATCGTACCCTTTTTATTATGGGAATATTGAATCGCCTCGACCGAATTGCGGACAAGGTTGGCAACTACACGCTGTAATTGTTGGGGGTCGCCGTCGATAATTGGGGACTCTTCATCATATTCGGTTTTGAAATCTATAAAACCCTGTGGATACTGTTCTTGTAATTCTTTCAACATTTCCTTCATCCATTTGCGCAAATCAATGCGCTGGCGTTCCATCGTTCGGCTCTTTGAGAGATGAAGGTAATTGGTCGCGATTTCTTCTAAGCGGGAGATTTGTTTTTGAATGTCGGCGACGCATTTATCCAGTTTTCCATGATGCGAGGAGGCGTCGCCTTTGCCCCATTCTTCAAACGCGGCTTCCATGCGTTCGACTAAAAGGTCCGATTTTAAAAACAACACGCCAAGCGGCGTGCGAATTTCATGCGCAACTTTGGCGGCGACTTTCCCCATCGCGGTGTCGCGTTGCAGACGCTCGACTTGTTTCTGTAATTTTTTTTCTTCGGACGTATCTTTTAAGATCGCCAATAAAGAAGCAATTTCACAATTATTATTATGTAAAGGAACTCGCGTTAAAAAAACCGGCACTAGCCGACCGTCTTTATGAAGGCGCTCGGTCTCTTCGTGCAATACGCTGAATTTTCCTTGCATCTGCTTTTGGATGCTAATGCGCGTCGCTTCGCGGTTTTCTTCGGGGATGATCCGATCAACGTGCTGCCCGATAATCTCAGCAGTGCTGTAACCCAACATCCTCTCGGCGCCGGGCGTCCAGGAGGTAATGATGCCATTAGCGTCAATGCGGGTGATTGCGTCAGACGAACCCTCGCCAATGGCGGAGAGAATCACATTTTCGTTGATGTCTTGCGAACGGTTTTGAATGGATTGTTGGTTCATTGCCTCAAAGCCATGTATTTGGTTGTTTATGATATTCAACATTCTAGCCGAAAGTGTTCCAAAAATGGAACACTTTTAAAGAAAAATCATTTTGTATCAAGTTGAGATTCTCCAAATGAAATTTGGTGTACCGAAAATGGGACACCTATTCGTAGAATTTACACTCCCGCTCTAATGTAGAATATGGGGGATATGAAGCCATTAATATGGGAAAGAACCACTTAAATCTATATTTAAAAGCAACTTGAAACGAATAGAAAAACTCATTCCTTGTTCTGGAACGGGAAATGCAAAAAGTTGGCACGGTATTCGCGAATAAATAGAAGCAACATCCTACATCCCATTCTCCCCATTTCGCGGGCCTGCTTCCTCCCCAAAATTTAGCAGGTCCTTTTTTTTGCCTACATGCCGGGTAAAAATCATCTTCATCTTTCTCGCTATTTCATCCATGCTATGATTTGACCGCTTTCTTACTTATGGTGAATTGGCCGCTTTTATGAATTCCGACTCCCAAAATTCAAAGAACAACGATTCCATTTCTCCATTATGGTTTTTTGGCTTATCGTTGCTCAGCGCGGGAATCGCCATCAGCTACTATTGGCGCTACACCGTCATTTCAAATGACGACGCCTTTATCTATTTTGCGATGGTGCGCAACATCGTCGCCGGACATGGCCCGGTTTTGAATCCAGGCGATACCCACTCTCCGGCCACCAGCCTCGTCTGGGTCTATGGATTGGCCTTCTTTCATTGGTTGGCCCCTTCAGCGAAACTAACGTTTTTGTCGATGTCGATTTCGTCGACTCTGTTATTTTTCGCCTCAATTTTTTGGTGCTACGTATTTCAAAAGCCCGCCAAAGAAGCAGCGCTGGCGGCGCCGTTTGCAATTGTTTCGATTTTGCTGTTTCGGCTGTGCCCGGGCATGGATATCTCCTTATCGCTGTTTGTGTATTCCCTCATTTTTTTCGCCTATTTTCGTGGATGGCCTGAGGTCGCGGCGGCGTTGTGCGGGTTTAGTTTCTTTTGCCGGGGAGAGTCGCTGGTACTCATTGCCCCGTTGATCGCCCACTACCTTTACCAAGCCTACGCCGACGGACGTTTAAAAGAATCGGTGCGCCGTCTCGCGACATCGAGCCTATCGTTTATCGGCGTGTTATGCCTTGGATTGCTGCTTCAAAAAATCTGCCTGGATACGCCCTATCCCTCAACCTTAAAGGTGAAAATCTTACAAGGGATGGGCGGTTGGATCACCTATTGGCAGTATCTGCCAACGTATATCTTTGAAGGCATCGGCAGCGTTAAGCGAAATGGCGTGTATGCGCTGGTGGGGCTTTTTGTGTTGGGTTGGCCGGGGGCCGTTCTGTTCGCCGCCGCTGCGTTGCACGCGATAGCCTTTTCGATTTTATCTATCGCCGCCTACAACTGGTATTCGTGGATCCTTCAAGCGTCGCTGCGTTTTTATGTCTTTTTAGGCGCAACAAAACTCATCGAATGGCTGGTGCGTTTTTGTGCATGGCTCATCAATTTGATTTCCCCCGTTCAGATCCCAGCGGCGGCGGCGCGTTTGCTTGGAGTGGCAATTGGAATTTGGATTTGCTTTGGGCACTTCTTTTGGTTGATTGAATATCCCCTGCGGGCTGACGACCCGTATGTTCTCGAGCACTCGTTAACTGGCGTCTACTACGAGTTCGCGGACTATCTGAACGCGCAACCAGTTGGCGAGCCCGGCGGCAAGCGTCCTGTCGTTTTGTCAGAAGAAATTGGCGTGTTGCTTTACCAACTTAATGGATATGAAGTTCGCGACGTGAACGGGCTTGCGTCTCCTGGATTGACCCGGGCCAACCTGGTCAACTGGAAATTTTGGATCAACAAATATGAGCCGGAATTCCTGGTCAAATTCGGCGGAAACGAACGCCCGGTTTTGTATTACGAAAGCGACTCCGATTATAAACCTGCCATCTATACCTATAAGCTAGTTTTGCATGACCCCAAGCGTCCGGTGGGATTATATAAACGCGACCATTCGTATGAGCGGGTGGTTGAGTATGACAATCTGCGCTTATTGATGGACTCGCGGGCAGCCAATACGCTCGAACCGCTGATCGACTCGCGCTATCCGGGCGGGCCGACGTTATATATTACTCCTCAGGCGGAGTTTGTTGTTCCAGCGCCGACCGTGGCTTCGCAGTTTTCGATGGAAGTTGGATTGCGTTCTGTGAGCGGCAAAGAAGTGATGAATAGCGACGGAGTGACATTTCATATTATTGGAAAGCATAAAAACGGTCAACATGTTGTTTATTCACAAACGCCAGTGGCGCCGGTTGCGACGGAGACCAACTCTCTTGGATCAAGCGTGATTATTCAGTTTCAATTCGAAAAAGGAGCGGTTGAGGAATTCAGAATTATTGTTGATCCAAACCCGCGAGGCCCGGCTTATGACTGGCCGTTTATCACTAACTTTATATTTCAGTAATCGGTGTTTTTGGCCCAATTGATGATGGGAAGTGAAACCGCCGCTTGAACTAACGGGCGGTTGCTATAGAATTCTTGATGCTGCTCTTATGGGGAGTGGTCGAATTGGCAAGACGTCTGACTCTGGATCAGAAGGCTCCGGGTTCGAATCCCGGCTCCCCAGCAACTTATTACTCTCTCAAAATTCTCTTCAATCTATTCAATTCCAATTTTCCATGATGATTTTTCGGGATTCCAATTTATCGTTTTCAATCATTTGAACTTAGAAATAGCAGTTCATTCTGTTAAGTAGCTCTCTCTAATGCTCTGTTGTTTATTAATTGCCTAAATGCTTCCAGAATTCACGTCGAAAAGCTCTCAATATCTCTAATTGGTGAGATGCGCTATTCAAGTTGGTCAACTCTAAATCTAAAACGATTGGGATATCAACCGTTTTTGAATTGACCATATTCTGGTAAGTTCGATACCTCTCAATCAGTAAATTCACTGTATCGAACTCAAATTTGCACAAAATTGTGTCCATTTTGTCCGCCTTTAGGGGGTGGTCATTTCGGGCAACATTCTGAATATATTTGACTTAAGTCATGTCCACCCCTGCTAGGGCGGACACCGGCAATTCGAATGAATTATCGGATATATTTATGCTTTTTGAGGGAGGCTGTTCCACATCTCAATCTGCTTTGACCAGACTGGTTCCTGGCAAATTTGTCGCATATATCTTGAAGCGATTGGCGGATTGTTGGTGAGAATCTCTTCCTGTATTGAAGGGGCGAGTTTGCATAGATGACTGATTTGTGTGATACGGGAACTGGAAATACCGAATGCTTGTGCAAGCGCAGTGCGGTCTGATTTTTTGTTTTCAATCTGTTTAACAAAATAGTGCGCCAAAACCAATGAATCACGTAAGACGGGTTGATTTCGCTTTGCCTTTTCTGTTCTGCTGAAGCCATTGACCTTCTTCTTTAGGTCGACTTCAAAACGGAATGTCAGCATCACGCTGCCTCCTGGATGATTCCCATTGTTTTAGCCAGTTGTTCTATATTCTTTTCGTCAAATGCTAATTCCAATTGATTCATCTCGTGGTGATATGTGATGGTTTGAATAACAGAACGTAAAAACTCGGAACGCGCTTTGGGAAATAAGGCGTCCCATATTTCAAATGTCGAACGCAGAATGATCGCAAGGCTTTGTTTATCGTTATCTGAAGAGTCCAAGTTCTCGATTGCGATTTGATTCAATCGATTGAGGACTTCATCATCTAGTATGCTGGCGCTCATGTTCTTGTTTGGACAAGATGAATTGTGATGCTTAAAACTTTCGTAGCAGCGATAGAAGTTGTACCGCTTATTGTTTTTGACGCAAAAAGACGGCGTCATTGCGCAGTCGCAATGACCGCAACGCAACAGCCCTTTCAGCATATGCGAACCAGAGTGACGTTTTCGAGTATCTTTCTCTCTTCGATTGCGGTCGAGTATTGACTGAACTTGGTCGAAAACTGCCTGGTCGACGATTGCATCTTGCTCGCCCTCATACACTTCCTTTTTGTAAACTATTTTCCCCGTGTATGTCAGATTTCGCAGGATGACTTGAATCCGAGTCGAATTGAATTTGGTTCCTCCACACTTTCGTCCGTCGTGAGTTCTCCAAGATTTGGTTTGGTGGTTGTTTTGATTCATATATTGGGCGACGGCTTGAGTTGACTGTAACTCCAAATACATACGAAAGATGCTTCGGACCACTTCAGCTTCTTTAGTATTGACGACTAATCGTCTTGGATTGAGTTGAACGTCATAGCCCAACACAGGATGCCCACCTAGCCATTTCCCTTTTTTGCGCATGGCGGACATTTTGTCTCGCGTTCGTTCGCTAATCATCTCTCGCTCAAACTGCGCAAAAGAAAGTAGCATATTTAACGTCAAGCGCCCCATTGAATTGGTTGTATCGAATTGCTGAGTAACCGATACGAAACCAACTTGGTAATTCTCGAAGAGTTTCATCAGTTGTGCAAAATCTAGTAACGAGCGTGAAAGGCGGTCAACTTTGTAGACAACTACAATGTCTACTTCATCGTTTCGTATATCCTCCAAGAGTTCCTGCATGGCGGGCCGTTCAATATTCCCTCCTGTGAATCCGCCATCATTGTATTGTTTTGGTAACAAAACCCAGTTCTCATGTTTATGGCTGTTAATGCAAGACTCACAGGCTTCCCGTTGAGCATCCAATGTGTTGAATTCTTTATCCAAACCTTCGCTGGTACTCTTCCGTGTATATATTGCACATCGAATTCTGGGTAGATTTCTGCTTTGCTTGGCCATGATTCCCTTCCTCACAAATTGAAGAATTTCATTCCATTCCAATGCGAGCCGGTAATCTCTTTGGCTACCGCGCTGAGCGTGGAAAACACTTTGTTCTGATATTCAAAACCGACATCTAACACTTTGACTTCGATTTCTTGCTTCTTGTACTTCCGTATCAGGATCGTACCCGCCATGGGGATTCGCTTATCCCGTCCTGATTGAATATTTGTTTTACCCCGCCGCCGTGGTCTGTCGGAGGGTTTTATCTTTGACATCTCTTCTGCAAGAATTCCTTTGGCTTCTTGGCTAAAGCCGCCGTAACGCTGCTGCTGCAGGTGGAAAGCGATTCGCCGCCAAAGACCTTCTTTGTTGGAAGAAGGCGCAGCCGCCTCACCAAATGTTTCAAGATACTTGTCTCGAATACCCGAGAGCGGCAATTCCTTCAAGCGTGCGATTTCGAGTGCGATGGGTGTTGTTTCTTCCATGATTATCCTCCAAAATTTTTGAACCTCTATCGCACACATAGGGGCTCGATAGGCGCCTGATATCAAGTCCTGATTGAAAAAAAATTCTCTATTTAAAAAAAAGGTATTGCCTGTTTTTGGATTGAAGATAATCTATATAACAGAGAAGAGTGATTCTTCTTCGCGGCGTGACGCCGCCTTTCCTGGAGTGATTCCAATCCCAACGGACGTGATGTCCTTACATAGTTTCAAAAGAAGCAAATGTGTTTTTTGAGGTGATCTCCTTAAACACTCCAAACTGACCATATGGTCAAAAAATAAGGAGTGAAATCATGCTCAGAATAAAGACATTAAAACTGTCTGACATTAATCCAGCTTCATATAATCCGCGCATTTCACTACAGCCAGGCGATCCAGCTTATGAGAAACTGAAAGCCAGCATGAGTCGCTTCGGATGTGTTGAGCCGCTGGTTTGGAACCAACGAACCGGCAATCTAGTCGGCGGCCACCAACGCCTTTCCGTTTTAAAGAATGAAGGCGTTGAGAAAGTACGCGTCAGCGTCGTCGATTTGTCTTTAGAAGACGAAAAGGCCTTAAACCTCGCCGCGGTGTACCAAAATTCTGCGCCAGATCAATTTTCCAGTATTGTCAACGAATATATCAAAAAATTGGTTTGATTTCAATTGATTTAATTGATGAATGAATTGTTTTATTCGGTAAATGGACGTACTTATACAGTCGTATTTTGCTGAATGTGAAGATGAAAATTTAAGCGGCTTCCCGATAGTAGTGCCGAAGCAATCATCCAAGCCGATATTTGCATTTGATTTATTCTTGAGACAAAATCGTCAATTCAATCAGTGACGTTTATCGAACATCTTTCCCCCCTCCCACTATATATATTCAATTCCAACCAGCCGTATTCCACCCAAATCACCCAATCCAATGAAGGAGACGTGCGCATGAACGACCAACCGGATACAAGTGTGTCGAAATCATTGCAAGAGAGCCTGAAAAAATATTTGAAAGAGTTATGGAATGCTCTGTGGATTATTGTCTGAGGAGTTCTTTGGTATCAGTACTACGAAAATGTGAATCCATACAATCAAGCAGATCAACTGTGAATGGCGCCGAGAAAGTGCGTAGGGCGGCGGTGTGAAAGTGCGGTATATACAACTTAATAGAATTGAGTATTCCGATCAAGACAAAAGAAGCGTGAGCGCCGGAACGAGGCCGTCGGCCGAGTGCAGGCGATCACGCTTTTCGCTTCGTTTTCAGGGTTGTTTCGATCTTGGTTAAGTCGAACGCTTCTTCTGAGTTTTATGCTGCTTTTGGGATTCCATCAGCCGGTAACTCACTCCATTGGCTTCGAGAATATGGACGCGGTGGGTCAGGCGATCCAATAACGCGCCGGTCAATCGCTCGTTGCCCAGTACTTCCGTCCAGTTTTCGAATGGGAGATTGGACGTGACGATCAGGCTGGTTCGTTCATAGGCGCGGCTGACCACGTCGAATAAGAGTTCCGCTCCGCTCTTGGTGCAAGGCACATAACCAAGTTCATCCAGAATCAACAGATCGTATTTCTCCAGTTGCTTATGAAATCGCTCCAGCCCTTTCTCCTCGCGTCGTTCGAGCAGTTGCGTGATCAAACCGGTTACGGTGAAGAAACGGACTTTGCGTCCTTGCTGACAGGCGGTGAAGCCCAAGGCGCAGGCCAGATGCGTTTTCCCCGTGCCGGGATTGCCGACGAAGAGGATGTTTTCTCGCTTGTCGATGTAGTCGCCCCGCAGTAGTTCACGCACCAGTTCTTCGTTGATCGACGGTTGCGCTTTGAATTCGAAAGCGTCGAGGGTTTTAGTGACGGGGAATTTTGCCGCCCGAATGCGGCGCTCCGCTGCACGCTGTTCTCGTTCCAGCGTTTCCCGTTCTGCTAATGCCAGAAGATAGGCCGGATAATCCGCCCGGTCTTTGCGGCATTGCTCCGCCGTGGTTTCGTAATCGCGTAGAAACGCAGGTAGTTTCAATTGCTTGAGGTAATAGTTCAGTAGAAGTTGCGGTTCGCTCACGATGCGCCTCCTTCCAGCAGCGAGGAATACTGGCTGCTATCAGCTGACTGGATTTGAACCGCTTGCAAATGCGGATGACCGTCAAGACAAAAGCGGGGGATGAACGCCGGATCGTCGCTGAACAAATATTGCGCAACCACCTCGCGCGTACTCCCTTGAACCTCCAAAGCGCGTTGAATCGCCCGCGTCAATTCCGACAGCGAGCGCGTTTCCATCAGCCGCAATACGTCAATGTATTCCCTGGTTCCTTTTCCTCGTCCCCATCTCGCCTCCATTCGCCGACGCAAGATATCAAAACAGTCCGGCAACGCCCAATCCACGAATGGAAGTGCGGCGTCCAATGCGCCGGGACGCTTCTCCAGCAATCCGAGATAGTGTTCCGGCTTGAAAGCAACCTGCTCCCGTTCCCAGATTCGCTGGTGCTGCGCAATCAACTTGTCTTCATAATAGACCTGAATTTCGTCGACATACCCTTTGACCGTGACGGGATGGTGCGCATAGCAGTTGGGGACCGAATAATCGTTGGTTCGAAACCGAACCAGTGAATAGCGATTGTGCTTCGCGTTGAATAAATTGATGCCAGACCGAGTCTTTGCGATTATACGGATCAGGGATGCCTTCTAACTTTAATATTCGCTGAATGGTAGAGCGTCCGATTGTGTGGCAGAGTTTTGAAAGTTCCCCTTTGATTCGGGTGTACCCCCAAGCGTTATCTAAAGCCATTCGAATGACCAATTGCCTGATGGTTTCAGATGTACGAGGACGACCGATTCGCTTCGGTTTGTATTCCGGATCGTCATTTTCTCGCTTCCATCGTAGGAAGGTTTTATATGTGACGATGGATATGATATCTTTTAGTGAACTTCCCAGCGGTAAGCCGTATTGAAGCAATATGGTTCGTTCGTGCGTTTTGGTGATGAAGTTGTTTTTGATCCGACTTCGCAATATCTCGTTTTCGGCTTTGAGATATTGGATTTGCGCCATTAACAATTGATCTCGTTTGCGGAAAAAGGTCATAAGAATGAGATAAAACCATTGAATCAAGAGAATGCCTCCTTGAAATTCAAACTGAGTATGGTGAACGACTTAGAAGCAGCCCAAGGTTTTGGAACACCTCTCAAAAGGCTGAAATCATTATTGCAGGAAGGACAGGGGAATTTCAGGTCTCATACAGAGCAAATCAGTCTTTCAATTCCGTCCAAACTTGTTCATTAGAGAGGATTAAGAGATAAAACAGAAAAGGCGACCTAAGTCGCCTCTCTGATGAGAGATAAGTTCCGATACGTGAATGGAACACGCAGGCCACGCCCATCGTCGGGTTGTTCACTTTAATGTCACTTCGAATCCCACTGCTGAATGGACTGCGCAACAGATTATTGAAGCCTTTCCATGGGACTCTGCGCCCAGATATCTTCTCAGAGATAGGGA
>JAVCCE010000053.1 GCA_030765645.1 Candidatus Hinthialibacter antarcticus
ATGCACAGGCGCTCCCAGAGTTGCACCCATGCCTGATTTGGTTTGTCAATTTTTGATGCGCCGGGATACGTTTTCGTAATCAAAATCATGACCATCCATCAATGCAAATACTCACTTACCGGATGAACCATAGTTAAATTTGCCGGGTTCCTTTTGTCAGGCGCAATATATCCTTAAGATAGTTGTATTATAAAGGGTTTTCTGAATTCTGATTGCGTGAATGGCTGGAAAGAGAATTTTCTTTTCCCATCAAATTAGAATTCTAAAAACAACCCGAAACATTGCGCATGGCAGATTGTGTTCTGCGTGTAGCATTATAACGAGAGATAAGCCGGAACCGAACGCAAATGAATGAACGAATCGTCGTTTTTTTACCGACGTACAACGAGTGTGAAAATCTGCTTGATCTCATCGAGCAACTGTTTGCGCTGGGATTGAACCTTTCAGTATTAGTGGTTGACGACCAGTCTCCCGACGGGACGGGCGAATTGGCCGACCAGTTGGCCGCGCAATATCAGGGGCGCGTCAGCGTTATGCACCGCGAAGGCCCCCGCGGGCGCGGTTGGGCGGGCATCGACGGATTACGTGAGGCGTCGCAATCTGAATGCGACTATGTGGTTGAGATGGACGCGGACCTCTCGCATCTCCCCGGCGATTTGCCCGTGTTGTTGCAGGCGGCGCAAAACGCTGACCTCGTGATCGGTTCGCGTTACGTCCCCGGTGGCAAGACCGAAAACTTTAGTTGGTTTCGCGTGTTGAACAGCAAAGTGGCGCGATGGCTGAGCATTTTATTTCTGGGCCTCAATTATACCGATCCTACTTCCGGCTATCGCGTTTATCGTCGCGAGGCGCTGGCGCAGCTGCCCTGGGACCGCATGATTTCGCCGGGGCCGTCGATTGTTGAAGAGACGCTGTATTACTTACAACGCAATCAGGCCCGCATCGCCGAAGCGCCGATTTATTATCTGGAACGCCGCGAAGGGCGCTCCAAACTCAACGTCTGGACCCGGGTGCGATGGATTCAAACCATGTTGAAAATTCGCCAGGCGGCGAATTCGTGAACCAGCCAGCATCAACGCCGGGTTGGACAATGGACCGCTTGGCCATGGCGGTGGTTTGGTTTGGCCTCGCGTTGTATGCCGCCATATTTATTTATCACGGCGCGGCGCTCATTGCGCATCCCTACGATCTTGATAACAGCGAAGGCTTTTTGTTATACCAATCTGCGCGTTTCGCGGAGGGGCAGTTTTTGTATCCGCCATTGAATGACGCCCCCTATCTGGTTGATAACTATCCCCCGGTTTATCCCTTGGTCGGCGCGGTTGGCGTAAAACTGTTTGGCGTGAATTTCTTCTGGCTGCGGGCGGTTTCGTTAATTGCAACAGTGCTGACTGCGGCGCTGTTAGGCGTTTGGACGCACCAGAAAACTCGTTCGCGCGGCGCTTCGATTTTGGCGGGGCTGATTTTTCTCTCGTTTTATCATGTGTACCAATGGGGCGCTTTGGCGCGGGTGGATGCGCTGGGCTTGTTGTTTTGCGTCGCCGCTCTGGTCGTATTTGAACGCAACCGCCATTGGGGATATGCCGTCCCGCTTTTGTTATTGGCATTGTTCACCAAACAATCCTTGTTCGCGGCGCCGTTGGCGATTGGGTGTTGCCTCGCCGTCGTTGATTGGAAGCGCGCGTTGAATTTCATCGTTGCATTGGCGGTGGGCGCATCATTGCTATGGGCGGGTATTCTTTTGTTGTCCGGGGGGCGAGCGTGGGAGCACTTGGTCGCTTACAACGCCAACGCATTTTATTGGACGGACGTTTGGATTAACTTTCGCCATTGGATATGGATGTACACCGTGTGGGGCTGCGCGCCGATTGCGGTGCTGTTGTTTGACGCAAAGTGTGTGCGCTCGAACGATGAGAACGCGTCGCCGTTGTTGTTTTGGTTTACGCTGGGCGCGATTGGCGAGGCGCTGTTGTGCGGCAAGATCGGTTCCGCGCCAAATTATTTTCTGGCATTGGCGGCGGCGGCCGCGGTGGGATGCGGCGTTGTTTTTGCTCAAGTAAAACAACTGGCGCAACGCGACGCGGGCGCTCTATCTTCAAACATTTTGTTCTCGTTCTTTGTTGCGGCGTTTCTGTTGCAATTAATCGCAACCGTTCATTGGCCTGCAGGCGGCATGGATTTCGCGCCTACGCCGACCCGCGCCGAAACCCAAGCGGGACGGTTAATGCAAAATCGACTTGAGAAAATTGACGGGCCGGTTCTATCGGATTTATGCGGTTTGCCGTTGCTGGCAGGGCGCGCGCCGGTGTTCCAACCGTTTATCTGTACACAACTTGCGCTGGAAGGAAAATGGAACCAGCAACCGTTTTTAGATACAGTCAGAAACCGGGCGTATCCCGCATTGTTGCTGCGTTTTGACTTGTCTCGTCCCGATTGGGACCGCAGGCGGTTTACCGAAGAAATGATCGCTTCATTTCGTGAAGCGTATGTTCCGTCGCAACAGTATGGCGCCTTCTATCTCTATACTCTGAAACCATAAAAACGCGGCTACAATGTTTATGTCGCGCAATGCGGCTTATCCCCATCAAAGGAACTGGAATGAGCGACGGCGTACAATCTGAATTTCGCAAAGACCCGCATCATGGCGGTTGGGTGTTAATTGCTCCGCAGCCGCAACGGGAGCAACTGGCCAATCTGCCAATGCGCGAGTGGCCCTTGAATGATCCCGCATTGTTTTCTGACCCTGAATCGGCGGGCGCGATTGTGGTGTGGAGCCGCGGGCAGGCGATCCAAGGGCGCGACGAAATCGCTATACGCGTGTTGGCGAACAAGCAGCCGCTATATCGGGTTGAAGAGCGCGATGACGTAGACGACGTCGGCGTGTTTAGCCGCATGGGCGGATTGGGCGCCCACGAACTGGTGTTAGAAAGCCAGCGCCCGGACGACACGCTTGAAACGATGAGCGTCCTGCATGTTTCGATGATTTTGGAGGCGGTGCAAGAGCGTATTCGCGATCTAAAACGCGATATTCGTTTGCATGGTTTCTCGTATTTTCGTGAGTGGATTTGCGGCGAAGCGAAACCGTCTATCCCGCCGCATTCGCAGTTCATCGCCAGCGCCATTGTTCCGCATGGCTTGCAGCAGGAACTCGACGCCGCCCAAGCGCACTATGCGGAAATGCAAAAGTGTCTATTTTGTGAAATGATTGACCAGGAAGAATCGGAAGATAAACGCATCGTGGCGGAATGCGAGCAATTTATCGCTCTGTGTCCGTATGCGTCGCGATTTCCATTTGAAGTCCATGTATTTCCAATCGAACACAATGCCGATTTCAGCCGCCTGTCTGCTGAGCATTTACATGCGCTCGCCGATTTTATCAAAGACGTTTCGCGCCGCTTAGAACGGGCGCTTCCTGGTTGGAACCTGTTGATGACCCTCCACACGCGCCCGGCCTATCAGGACGACCCGGAAGACGAAACCGACGTGAATTCGGCCTACCATTGGCATTTTGAATTTCTGCCGCAGCCGCCGGGCGACCTGCGCTGGCCGTTGCGCGCCGGGACGCCAGTTGTTCACACCACTCCAGAAGCGGCGGCGAATTATTTGCGCGGCTTGGATTTTGCGTAAGGCTGGCTCATGGGCCGACCTGCTTCTTTGAGCGTGATTGCCGCCAAACGAACGGCGCTGACGATTATATTGACCGTCGTGTTGTTTCAATTGCGCTGGCTGCCGTTATTGGGCGCCGACGCGCCCTACATGGTCAATTATATTGAAACCGATGCCTTCCCGCTGTTTTACCGCTCGCTATTAACGCTGTGGATACACCGCGCCGTCTATGTTGCGCTGTCGCCGTTGGGGTTCGATGGTTGGAGCGCCATTTCAGTTAGCAGCGCGTTGGCGGGCGCAGGCGCGTTGCAGGCGTTGTGGGCAATGAAGCCGGATGTTCGCTTTCTTGCGTTGAATGTTTTGTGCGGCTCGTTTCTGGTGCTTGTCGGCCATGTGGAAAATTACGCCTGGGTGAATTTTTTCTTACTGGCCTCGATGTTCGGTTTTCAATGCTGGTTTGAAAATCGCGCACCAGTCTGGCCTGCGATGGTGTGTTTTGTGCTTGCCTGTTTGGCGCACATGCTGGCGCTTTTTTACATCCCGGCAATCGCGTATGCGTTGTATGGCAAGCGCCGTTTTCAACCGCTGGAAATATTGCTGCCCGTGTTGGTCTTCGTGTTCGTCGTCATTGCGTGTTCGTTGTCGCTTGAATTGCACGGGACGGAACTGGGGCTGGAACGCCTGATGCCGTTATTCTCAGCATGGGCGCCGAACCATTTTGACGGGCTGACGCTGTTCTCATGGGAGCATGTCAAAATTCTGGCGTTCTTTCATTATCATGCAGCCTATCTGGCGCTGCCCATTCATTATGGCCCGCATGTTTGGGAAGACGCCTGGGTGGTCGGTGTTCCGGTTGAATTGATTTTGTTATTTATATTGCGCAAGCGAATTGATACGCCGTATTTACGCTTCTTGCTCGTATGTAGCGCCTGCGGTTTATTCTGGACGGTGATCTGGCACCCGGATTGGGGGCCGCACGACTGGGACTTGTTCAGCCAGTTCGGCATTCCATTGCATGTATTATTGGGATTGCTTATTCTCAAGGGAAATCAAGACGGAAGCGAAATTCCACATGAGCCTGAACCAGAAACGCCTGCTGCTGTTGCGTAGCGAAGACGATATGGAAGCATCCGCGCAAGCAGTGCGCGAACGCGGCGGGGTTGCGGTCGCGTGTCCGATGATCTGCATCCGTCCGCCGAAAGATACGAGTGCGCTCGACGCTGCAATTCAGAAGATCAACCACTTCGACTGGATCGTCTTTACCAGCCCTCATGCGGTGCGCTTCTTTTTTCAGCGCGTGGATGAGAAAAAGATAGAACGCAACTCGTTCCAAGTAATTCAGATCGCTGCTATCGGCCCTTCGACGGTGAATGCTTTAAGTGAACAAAAAATTCCGGTTACCTTTCAAGCCGAAAAAGCCAATGCGGTGGAGTTCATCAAAGAATTTCCTGCGCAATTCCGTATCAAAGGCCAACGCATTTTTCTGCCGCTGTCTGATATTGCATTGCGCACCATGCCGGACGGTTTAACGAATGCAGGGGCAATCGTGAGCGAGGCGGTCGCGTACGAAAACGCGGCGGCGGAATCGCTGCCGGACGAAGCGAGAACGCTTCTGCAAAATCAAGAGATTGATTGGGCGTTGTTTACCAGCCCCTCGACGGTTCGAAATCTTTTCCAATGTTTGAAAAGCGAAAACATCAATCCGAAATTCCAATCGGCTTCGATTGGGCCTTCGACCAGCGCCGCATTGCGTGAATTGGGGATGGAGCCGGATGTCGAAGCCGACCCGCACACGTTTGACGGTCTGCTGGATGCAATAGATGTATCTGGCGGGTTACTTGACGAACTCACTCTATCCTGAATTTGAATGAACTAAAATATTGTAATGGTGTGAGATGCTGTTTTGGGGGCGTCTCTGTGAGCGCCTGTGCAAAGAGGGCAATAAGCCCGCACTGAAGCGAAGAGAGGCGTACCCAAAACGGTGCATAAGTAAATTAATACAGTTCCCAATGGTTGATTGAGACCGGCGGCGGGCCGATGTGTTGCTCGGTGAATTGCAAAACATACTGCCAGCGCTGGTCGATAAAGTCGTGCGCCCATCCCACTGCCTGCTCAAAGTCTGCGGGGGTTTTGGCGGGGTCCGGCGGCTTTGCGATTCCATACAATTCGGCTTCGATCGGAATCGCGTCGCGCACTTCATTCACGCGGGCGTCGAGCGCGGCGTGAACGCGCTCCGGGCTGAGCTGGTTTGTCTGCAATGCCTGTAAGCGGCGCCAATAGACTTCTTTGTATTCAGGAACCTTAGACAGAAGATCAAAAATTTTACCCGAGGTGTGGTTGGTGTCGGCTGCATTTTGCGTGGTGTCCTGGTCGATTCGGAATCCATTGCCGCCAGAGCCGAATGAGTACTCCGCGTCCCATAAAAAAAAGCGCCAGCGCCCTGATGCGGTCCGTTCGCGGGCGGCGTACCAGTTATGACGCGGCCAATCATAATTTTGCAGCCAGACATTGATGATGATGTAATCGGTAAAAGCGTCGAGAGCAATCATCTGGCCCGCTTCTATGAGCGTCTCATTGTTGAAGCGGCGGGCGCGTAAAAGCCAGGCGTCGAGTTTCGTCCATTCGACCAGGTCGCCGTCATTGGCTTCGTTGTCAGAGATCACGTCCCAATCGTCGCCGCCAAAATAATACTCATTAAAAACGTTTGTGATTCGCTCGGCCGGGTTATAGATTCCCCATGATTCGCCATTGACAAATAATTCGGCGAATACGCCGTGAGCGACAACCCCGCCCATGGATTGGTGAAGATCGCGGGTGACTTGGTCGCTGACGACAATCGCGGTCGGGCGTTGGGAGGGGTTGTCATACCCCCATGTATCGTTAAAGCCGCCGCGTATGACTACGTTATTGAAATTGTCGCGCGGCGTATCAGGAAACAATGGGTAGCGAAGCCGCGTCGGGCCGTATTCGTCGCGAAAATATAGACGGAACGATTTTTTCGGCGAACGCCCGCGCGAGGCGCCGCCGTGGATTCGTATCCCGCAATCGACGCCGAATTGCCTTACGCCGTTAGCGTCGATCCATTCGACGGAAACGGGGCGCTCCCAGTTGTCGCCGTGCATACTTGCATTGGGAACCAGTCCGGTTTGAGGATCGAAAAAATTGTTGGGATCGCTAACGAATGAAATAATCGGCAGCGGCTGTTCGTCGCGAACCAAATAGGTATGCGTCTCAATCGGACTCGGGCCATATCCGTCTAAAAACGCCCGTACGCGCAACACCGTATTGCGGCGAACCGGGACGGGGATGTTAAAGCGGTTACTGGTTCGCGTCGGTTTCGACCCGTCGGTGGTGTATCGCAACTCTGCGTCTGGCGCGGGCGGAGTGAGAACAATGCTCAGGTTGCTTGCATAGACGCCGCCGGGTTGGCTGAGCGATGGTGGATCAAGATAGGCGATATATTCTTCGCCTGCATTGGCGGCATTTGGCGTTGGCGTGATGAAATAACGCCATTGTCCATTCGCATTGCGTCCATAAGAGACGTCAAGCCGCTGGTTTGGAAATTGGATCAAGTCTTGTACGCCGCCTTCAGAGGACGATAAATAAATCGTCTCGCCGTCGCGGTTGAGTTGAAAATTGGCGTGGTATTGATTGGCTTCGATTGAGTCGCGTCCGGTGGCGTAAATCAGAATATAGCCGCCGGGATTGAGCATCACTGAAGGCAAGAGCCATTTTCGTGGAGCGAGGGGATCATCGCTAAGGCTATAGCCTTCTAATGAAATCGCGGTGGAACCCGAATTGACCAGTTCGATCCATTCCAAACGGGTCCCGTCGGAGTCTTCGAGCGACGCGGCTGCGAGCAGCTCATTGATGAGAATATCAGAGGATGCGGATTCGGATATAACGAAGGATAATACGCCTAAACAAACGGCGAAAAGCCGTTTTCTCAGAATAGAATCCATTTTTTCTCCCCGGCAATCAATGGCAAACGATGGCAATACAATATCACAAAAATACGTTTGATGTATCTAGCGATGTTTTTCAACGCCGATTTGTTTGCAGTAGGGTTTCAACAGACAGATTGAGCAATACGGCGAAATGGGTTTGCACAAGTTTTGCCCGTACGAAACCAACAAGTCATTGATCTCGATCCAATACTCCGGCGGTAGTTTTTTGCGCAAGGCGAATTCAGATTCGTCAGGCTTTTTTGTTTGAATATAACCCCAGCGGTTGGTGATGCGATGGACATGAATATCGACGCAGATGCCGGGCAGGCCGAAGCCCAGAGTGACCACCAGGTTTGCCGTTTTGCGGCCTACGCCGTTGAGGGTGAGCAGTTCCTCAATCGTGTTCGGCGTCTCGCTGCCGTAGCGCTCGATGATGTCATGGCACATGGAGTGAATCTGCTTGGCTTTGTTGCGGTAGAATCCGACGGGGTAAATAATTTGCGCCAGTTCGTCTACGGGAATCTTAAGTATGCCTTGAGGAGTGCGCGCGCGTTTTTTGAGGCGCTTGAAGGCCTGGGCGGTGGTCTCGTCTTTGGTGCGCAGGCTGAGGATGCACGAAATCAATACCGCAAAGGGGCTGCGGTCGTTTTCAGCCACTACGGTGACGGCTGGCGTCTTCCATTTTGGAACCTCTTGCCGTAGGATACGAACGGCTTGATGAATGTCTTGTTTTTTCACCTTGTAACCTTCTTGCTAGCGCGCGTCGGCCTAGCGTCGGCGCCGGACGAACTGTTGGTATGAGATAACCATTTACGGCTTATAATCCAACCATGTATACCGCTGAAAAACGAATTCTATCCGCGATTGCGTTGCTGGTCATTTTTGGCGTTGCGCTCTTTCTGCGCTTTGACGGGCTGGACTGGGCGTATAAAGACGGCGCCTATTCATTTCACCCCGATGAACGCCACGTTGAGAGTTGCGTCAATCAAACCCGGCCTCAAGGGCTGAGCGCCGAAGAGCTGAACTTGCCGCTGCGGCAAAAGGTTGACTTGTTGGTTGAACGCAACCTGAAAGTCGATCCAAACCGCAATTACGGCCCCAATGACCCCGACCGCCCCGGCCTGAAGCCCGTCAATTATAACTACGGTACGCTGCCCAACCATCTCTATTTGCTCGCAAGGACTTACTTTGCGCAAAGTTATATCCCTGCTGAGAACGAGGCCAAGGGCGAATGGGTGTTTCTCAATTTTCCCGACGCCTTCAGCCTGTTCGCGCTCGGTTTTGTATTGTTGCTTGGCTTGTCGATGTATTGGGGGCTGTGCCGCGACCTGAAAACCATCGAGGCCAGCGCGACGCCCTGGTATCTCGACCCCCGGCGCTTGTTTTATTTTATGCCGTGCCTGTTGTTACCGTTTATTGGATTGTTCGTCGCGGTCGCCGTACCGCAAATCGCGATGGATTTTTCCCACTATGATCCTGAGCGCTCATCGGTGCTCATCATAGGCCGCATGGTCACCGCCTGGGCGGGGGCGTTTACGGTATTGATCGTTTACCTGATCGGACGCAATGCGTATAACCCGTTGACCGGGCTGATTGGCGCGGCGTTTCTGGCGACGGCGATGGTGCATGTACAGTGCAGCCACTTCGCGACGGTGGACGTTATCCTCGGCTTTTTCGCGACGGCGGCGATCTACGCCATGCTGCGTCTCGCGCAAACCGGACGGCTGCATTGGTATCTGCTCAGCGCGGTTTGCGTCGCGTTTGCGGTTGCGACCAAGTGGAGCGGATTGGTGTTACTTGCGCCGTTGTTTATCGCGCAAGCCATTGTGACGATGGGCGGCGCCAAGCGCGGCGTCGAGCGCTGGGTCCATCTCTTCTGGCTGCTTGTTTATGGATTGTTCTTTTTGTTTTTCATCCAGGCCGCGCGTTCAACCACGCCGCCGTTTAACGAAACCATCGGCGCATTTTGGTCGGTTTTTCTCAGCGGCCTTTGGTGGATGCTGCCGACGCTGGTCCTTGCATTCGGCTTATCTCTTTACCTGCTGCGTATGCAAATGATCTGGGACGGGCGCTATCGCGGCTGGCTGGGCGACGCATGGCGCGTCTATAAGCCCTGGCTCTGGTTTGAACTCACGGGATGGGTCGGGTTCGCGGCGTTTTTTATCGGCGAGCCGATGGCCTTCTATGACGCAAAGCAATTCGCCGCCGACATCGCCGCGCAAGCCGCCATGCACACCAGCGGCGCATCGCCCGTCTGGTTTACGCTGCAATATAACAACACCATCCCGTTTTTTACTTCACTCGACAATTTGTTTTATCCCTCGCTGGATTGGCTGACGGCGACGCTCATATTTTTAGGCTGCATTTATGCGCTGTGGAAAGTCTTCGTGCGCCCCAGCCGTGAAGATTTATTTCTCACTGCGTTCGTTGTCCCGACGTTTATTTTGCTCAGCACATTTCATTCAAAATTTCCGCGCTATCAATTGTTGATCTTGCCGGTGATGGCGGTGTTAGGCGCCCGGCTGTGCGTAGACATCATGCGCTTGCAGCCGATGTTGTATTCGCCCGAAGCGCCCTGGTTTGGCCCACGGCTCAAGCGTTGGACGCGCCGGGCGGGAACGGTCTTCGTTTGCGCGGCGTTGCTGTGCGGCTTGGTCTATGGCTGCGCGTACGTCGGCGTTTATGACCACCCGCATACGCTGGTGCAAGCGACGCAATACTTGCGTGAAACCATGGGCCCCCGCGCAAAGGTGTATGTGAATAATGTGGACGAAGGCGTCCATCTGCCCAACCTGAGCGATATCGGTTTTCATTACGCCGGGCCTCCCGGCAATGATATCAATGCGGCGGCTGACTATTACGCGCAGCGCCTTTCGCAGGCTGACTACCTTGTCTTTCGCAGCAAGCGGCCTTACGGTTCGACCTTGCAGAATCCCGAAACGTTCAGCGCGGTCAATCAGTTTTTGCGCGTTTTGTTTTCCGAACAATTGGGCTTTCGCGTTGATAAGGTCATTACCCAGCCGCCGCGTTTTATGGGCTGGGAGTTTCGCGTTGATGAAGAAGACGAAAGCGCGCGCATCTATGACCACCCCAAAGTCATCATCTTCAAGCGCACCCAAAATCTGGACCAAAAAGCATTGACGGAAGCGATCATTCATCCGCCCGATTGGGTGAATGAGATTTCCGCCAGCGAAATTCTGCGCCTGCGCGACGGCGCCCCGGTGTTCTCCAAGCCGCAGACGTTTCCGGTGTTGCGATGGTGGATCGCGCTGTTTGTACTCGGCTGGATCGGGTTTTTGCTGCTGTTCCCGCTGTGCACGGCGTTGCCTGATCGCGGCTACGGCGTCGCCCGGGCGGCGGGCATTGCGTTGTTTTCGTGGCTATGTTGGGTGTTGGCGTCAACGAGGGTTTTCCCCGTCTCGGGGGTGCAGTTCGCGTTTGTGCTGGCGCTGTTGTTGATCGCGGCGGGCGTCTCGGCGTATCTAAACCGCGCCGCATTGTGCGAGTTCTTTAAAAAACGCGCTATCTTATTACTGAGTTTAGAATTATTGTTTCTGGTCGTATGGGCGGTGTTTTTGTCCGTGCGCGCTTATCATCCCGCTGCCGCCTGGGGCGAGAAGCCGATGAACTTCTCGTTCATCAACGCGATCTATCGGGCGGAGGCGTTCCCGCCGGAAGACCCCTGGATCAGCGGCGAACCGGTTAACTATTACTACTACGGCCACATGCTGTTTTCGCTGGTGGGCCGCGCGGCGGGCGTTCAGCCTGAGTATCTATTTAACGTCGGCGGCAGTTCTATTGCGGGGCTGGTTGCGCTGGGCGTATTTTCGCTGATCTTCGCCATGACGCGGCGCGCGTTTCTCTCGTTGTTTGGCGTGTATCTATATCTATTCTCCGCGCATCTGCTTTCGTTTTTCCAATATGTGAATTATGCGGTCAATCATAAAGCCGAGACCGCAGCCGTGCTTGGAAACATCGCCAGCGGCGCCTGGACGGTGATGGCCTGGATGTTCACCTCATCCGCGATGTATCTGGGCGTCTCATCGCCAGACGCGACCGCGCCGCTGTTGCAGTTTGACCGCTTTGATCTCTATGGAAACCTGTTCTGGGCGATTAGCCGGGTGGTTCCAGACACCGTCGCCAATGAGTTTCCCTATTGGACGCACCTGTTTATGGATTTCCACGCGCACATGCTGGTGGTCCCATTTACGCTGGTGTTTCTGGCGATTGCCTACGCTATGCTGGCGCGTCCGTTGAACGAACTCGACTCGGGGCGCTGGACGGGCTTTGTCTTCTGGATGGCGTTGATGCTCGGCACGGTGACCTGCACCAACACCTGGGACCTGCCCGGCCTGGCGATTGTATTGATGACCGCGCTGGCGATTAAGTTCTGGCGTGAATCAAGCGTCGCCAATTCAAAAACGTATATCGAATGGACGGCGCCCTCGACGTGGCTTTCACTGGCGCGAATGCCGGGCTTGCCAGTGTTCTCTACGCTGGTGTTGAGTTACGCGCTGCTGTATCCCTTCCACTTCTGGTTCGTCTCGCGGGTCAACAGCGTCGGCGTGATGGCCCAAGGCCAGACCTCGCCGTATCTGTATGTTTTCTTCTGGGGACACTTGCTATTTCCTATCGCAATCGCGGCGGTTTTATTGGCGTCTACCCGCCGCAGCGGCGGCGTTTCGTTGTTGCGCACGGCGCTGTTTGGTTTTGGATTTATCGTCTCGCTTGCGTCGGCGATTTTGATAAGCAAGTTTAACCTGTTCGGTTTTCCATCACCGCTCAGTGAGACTTTTGCGCCGCTCAATTATGAAGTTGTCGGTTTGTTTTTGCCTTTCCTGGTCGTGTTGTTTTTCTGCTTATGGAACCGCCAACGATCAACCGAACAGATGTACGCGCTGCTGCTGGGTTTTGTTGGATTGGGCTTGTCGCTCGGCATTGAAATCTTCTATATCAACGAAGGCCGCACCCCGCCTACCCATCGTTGGAACACCGTCTTCAAATTTAATCTGCAAACCTGGTTATATTTTTCGCTGTTTGCGCCCGTCGCCTGCCTGATCGTTTGGCAATGCGTGGGCTTTGTCGGCAAAAAGACCGGCATGTGGTTTGCCTACCTGACGCGCTTTGGTTTTATTTCCGCTTACGCCTGCGTTCTTTTATTGACGCTGCCGTTCACAGTGGTTGCGCCTGCGGTCGTCATGTTCTCTGGCGGCGCCGCCTATCGCGATGCGCGCGGCGACCTGCCGACGCTGGACGGGTTGTCATGGCTCAAAGTCGAGCATTACCCCGACTACGCCGTCGCGCAGTGGTTAAAGCGTTTCGCGCCGGGAACGCCGCGCATTGCTGAGATGCCGGACGGTTATTACAACCAAGTGTCTCGTTTCTGCACCACGACGGGCCTGCCTGGAATGTTAGGCTGGTCGAACCACGTTGGCGAGCGGATGCACTACGACAAAACCGGGCCCCGCCGCCGCGACGCCGACCAGATTTATTTGTCGGGCAGCAAGAAGCAAGTTCGCCAGATTCTTGATCAATACAACATTCAATACGTGCTGTTCGGCGAGATGGAAATGAACTATCGCCGCGATAATTACGGGCGCTTTACATCATACGGCATCGAGTCGCTCAAGCGTCTTGAATCAATGGGCGATATTTTGCAATTGCAATACCGCTATGAAGACTCGTCGATCTTTGAAGTGCGCCGCGATTTGAACGCCGTCTATGAAATGGACCGTAGTACGCAAGTCCCTGATTTGCCGCCTGCGTTGCGTCCGCCTGAAGAAGGAATGGCGTTGCTGGCAGGGCAGCGCGGCGAGGGGAACGGCATGTTTATGGAACCGCGCGGCCTGGCGGTCGACGGGCAGGGCAAGGTGTTCGTCGCCGATACCTTCAACCACCGCGTCCAGGTCTTTCAGCCGGACGGCGCTTACGCATGGCAGGTCGGCGATAAAGGCGACGGCGCCAGCGAATTCAATGAACCCAACGCGTTGAGCATTGATCCTGAAAGCGGCAACTTTTTCATCGCCGATACATGGAACGGACGGGTGGTATTGCTCAACAAAGACGGCTCTTACATCGGCGCGACGCCTGCGATTTTCTACGGGCCGCGTGGGATTTTATATCATCCGCAGACCAAACTGGTTTATATTTGCAACACAGGACGCCACCTGATTCAGCTGATGCAACCCAACGGCGACCCCGCCGGGCAATGGGGCGTTGCGGGCGGCGGCGATGGAGACGAGGCGTTCCGCGAGCCAATTGGGATTGCGCTGACGCCTGCGGGCGAAGTCGCGATTTGTGATACGAGAAACACGCGGGTGAAAATCTATTCGCCGCAGGGACAATTCTTGCGGCAATGGCCCATACAGACGACCTGGACGGAAGAAGCGGGCGGCTTTGAAAGCCACCTTGCTTGCGCGGCGGACGGGGCCTTCTATGTGACCGATCCGTTTGAGGGCTGCGTGCATGTCTATTCGCCTGACGGCGAACTCTTACGTAAGATCACGCATGACCTTGAGGGACGTTCGTTGGGCAAGCCGGTCGGCATTCTTTGCTTACCGGACGGCAAGGTGTTAATCACCGATATTTCTGTCGGGTTGAGCGGCGTCAAGCGGGTAGAGTAGCGCGCCGGGGCCGCCTTCGCGCCCATAGGTCAACAGGCGGTTGAGCACTTTCTGCTCGTCCATGCTTTGCGGCAGAAGTTGAATGCGCACCGCTTCGGGCAGCACGTCATCCACACGAACATACTCTTCTTCGACCAATAAAAAATAGCCCTCGCCTGATTGAATTTCAGGAAGGGCTATTTCCGTTATAATCGGGCGGAAGGCGTCAATCGCTTTCAGTTCCGCTTGAATATCTTTCTCGCCGGGCGTTTCGTCGCGTTCTAGGAATGCTTCGAGATACGCGCAAATCTGGTCAACGCCGTCTAGATATCCCTGCCGTCTCTTGCTGACTTCGCTTGCCATGAACTTTGTCTTTCGTTGCGTTCGATTCTCTTGTACTTCAGCAAGCGTATTTAATCCGAACCGGATTCAGAAAACAACTCTATGGCGTTGGTTCCTTTTTTTCGGGCAGAATCATCGCCATGAAGAAATAAATCAAAATGACGAACAAGGTGACGGGCGGCACGATGCCTAATACCACAAAGATAACGCGGACAATGGTCACGTCGATGTTGAGGTAATCCGCGAGTCCGGTACAGACGCCCGCTAGCACTCTGCCGTCTTCGATGCGGTAGAGTTTTTTGGCTTCCTGGGTGAATTTATCAAACTGGCTTTTGATGGTTTCGCCGGTTTTTTCCCATTGGCTGGGGTGGCTTTTACGCACGGCATGGGCCATGCGGGTGGAGGCGTCTTGCATGACCACATTGTTGATGGCTTCGCCCATCTGGTCGGCGACGGGTTTGGACGCAATCTGGTTGAGTGCGCCCGCCAGTTCAGGCGGCAGGCCGTCTTTTGAGGCCAGCGCCAGAATTTTTTCGCGGACGGATTTCAGCTCTTCAAAGCATTCGCGAAATTCTTCGAGCAACGGGTCGGGCTGAGGCGGCGGCGTTTCCGTCGCGGCGCCCCCGGCGTTTGGGTCTGTATTCTGTTCCGCGTTTTCTTGTGCGTTTGGGTTAAAATCGTCATTCATGGTTTTGCTCCTCAATCGAATATCGAGTGAAATAGGGTTAAGATTTTTTGCGTTTGGTCAGTTCTGAAACAATCAATAAACCGCCGCCAAAAAGAAGCGCATACGGCCACAGATCGCCGATGGCGTTAAACACGCGAACGCCGAGCCACAATTCAAACATGAACGCGGCGCCGATCGCGGTGAGAATGATGCCAAGAACCAGTTGGCCTTTGTCGCGTAGCTTTTGATAATCAAACAGCAGCCGCATACCGACGCCAAAGGGGATCAGCGGCCACAGGTTGACGAGGGCGATGAGGGTTTCGACGAGCATCTCAACCAGGTCGATATGGATTTTATCTAAGACCACCACTGCGCCGAGAAACAACAAGATAAATCCCGCAATCATGCGTCCTGTAATGAATGAGGATTTTCCGTTTTCTTGTTTTGGCGGGGCGTCCGCCGTTTGCGGGCCTGTTTGCATCATATCGGGCTCCTGTGATTTAACATTGGGGTCGTTGGTTGATGACGTAAAGCCGCTTGGCGGCGCTGTAGACGGTTGAGGCGGCGGCGTTTGAGCATAGGGCGGGTGTTGAGGCGGCGTGAAGCCTGCGCCAGCGCCCGCTGTCGCGAACTGGACGTTGCGTCGGTTGGCGGTGTTAATGGCGTCAAACAACGACATAAAATAAATCGCCGGGCCGACGAAAAAAATCCAAAACACAATCATAAGTTTTGGCGACATCGGGAAGAACAGCATCTGCGCGTTCCAACTGTGATGGGACGAATTCACGAGACTGGTGGCGCTGAGGGCGGCGCCGAATATCCATATCACAAAAGTGCCGAAAAATAGCAGCATAAATAGCATGCCCTTGCCGTACTCTTCGTTGTACAGCTGCCCGGTTCCCGGAATCACGACGGACAACAGTCCGGCAATCCAGGGGCTTTTTTTAATCGTGGGCGTCTGGCTCATGGTACTCTCCTTGCCAACTCTGCGCCGTTAGGCGTAATACAGTTCTATATCCAACCGATGCGATGGTGAAACCAGTTTGCGGTTTTGCGCGTCTTCCGCTTCTGACTGGCTATTCTCTTCGGTCGGTGGGTTTTGCTTTAAAATCGGTCCCACAATTTGGTTCGCAAATGACTCGATGCGGTCGGTGATTTGCAGGCTTTTGGCTTGCACCTGATCGGCGAAACTCACCATCTCTTGCGTAAACGGCTGAATCATCGCTTCGGGGTTGCTTTGTTGAACCTGCGGGTACAGCCAGCCAAACCAGGCGATGGCGATTGTCGCCGCTGCGACCGACCAGCCGTCGCGGCGCAACACCTGCGGCATCTCAAAGCGGGGCGTGATACGGTCAACAAGATGAATCACCTTGTCAGACCATGAGTCTCGCGGCGCCGCTGTGTTCGCCGGGGCGTGTTCTTGCTTGTCGATAAACGCCATCACATCGTCAACCGTTCCCGCCGGAGGGGGCGGAGTTTGGATGGCGTCTAGGCGACTGACGAGGCGCTCCATTACATCAGCGTACTGGCGTTGTTCGGGCGTGAGGTCAAGCAGACCGTCGTCGCCCGGGGCGGCGTTGTTCTCGCCGTCGAGCCGTCGCTGGATTCTGTCTTCAAATTCATTCGGGGCGTTCATTGCCTTGTCTCGCTTCCTTATTTTGGCTTATTCCCCAAAAGCGTAATCGCTCTGTAGCCAATTTAACCGTTGCGCAAGCATATTTCTTGCGCGGTGCAGCTGAGTGGTTACCGTGCCCAACGGCAATTCGACTTCTTGGGCAATCTCTTCATAACTCAAATCTTCAAAATGGCGTAAAATTAAAATGGCTTTGTATTTGTCGGGCAGTTCTTGAATTGCCGCCAGGATGGTTTCGTCGCGGTCTTGGGTGAGCAGTTCTTCGCGCGGCGTGAGTTCGGGGTCGTCGGCGAACTCACGGGTTTCGCCTTCTGGGTTGACCATCGATTCGGTGGGCAATTTCTTCTTTTTATACTGATCGAGCATGTAGTTCACGGTAATTCTCCGTACCCACGCCCCGAAGGTTTGTTCGGGTTTAAACTGCTCCAGGCGTTTAAATGCGCGGTAAAACACCTCTTGAACGGCGTCCTGGGCCGATTCGGCGTTTCGGCACATGCCATAGGCGACGTGGTACACCATGCCGTGGTATCGCTCCACCAGCGTCCGAAAGGCGTTCCGGTCTCCCTGAAGCACTTGCCGGATAACAACACCATCTGAGTTCGGCTCATTCATTGTGTATTTTCGTTTCCTGCATTGCCATTCGTTAGATGATTACGAGGATATGGTTCGATTCTTTCACATTTTGCAGGATTTTTTGCGGATATTTTACGAAATTCTAAAAACGGGGCATTTTGATGAACGAATGTGTAAAGAAAAGAGTGGATTAGGGATTTTAAGGGATTTTATCTGATGAAAGTATTATCATTTATATCTATAATCATTCAGAGTTACGCCTTGTTCATCCGGGGTAGGGACTGTCTTGAATGTCAAGTTGTTTTTTCTGGTAAAAGCCAGGGTAGGGTGGATACCCGCCGGGATTTTCTTGTATCGAATCCCCCCGGCGTCTTCGACGCCCCCCCCCCTTTTTCAAGGGGGGCATTCACCGACGGCATTGGTTTCATAATCACCTGGGGGGATCACGGCGGCTCGGTAGGTTGGGCTCGCGTCGCATCGACCCGCCATTTGAATCTTCTTCATCATAAACCATCCAAACCAACCACTGAACATTTAAACCAGGTCGGGTGGCCTTGCCCTTGCCACCCGACATAATAAATAGGAAACCATAATGGCGGTGAACCGATAAGGCGCGACCTAGCCGATCCCTCATCCTAACCTTCTCCCAGAGGGAGAAGGGATGACGCTTTCGCTCCAATGAAAAAGGGCGCAGCCCGCTGCGCCCCTACAACGTGAACGATGAAAAATACGCTACGCCACTTCGCCCTTGGTGACTTTCATAAACACTTCTTCGAGGTCAGCGGGCACTTCGCGGAAGAACAGCAGGTTGACGCCTTTCTCGATCAGCAATTTATGCAGGCGCGTAATCTCAGGTAATTCGCCGACGTACTCCACCCGCGTAATCTGACCCATTGGTTCGACATTTTTCACGCCAGGGAAATCCCACAGGATTTTTTCGAGATTGCTGTTGGGTTCAATGAGTTCGATCTCAAGCACCATCGCCTCGCGGACTTGGTGCATGATCTTTTTGATGTCGCCCGACGCCAGCAGCGTACCGCGTTCAATGATGCCGATTTTGTTGCAGCAGTCCGCCAACTCAGCGAGAATGTGCGACGAGATCAGGATGGTCTTGCCCATGCGTTGCAGTTCTTTGAGCAGCTCCTTGATGTAGTGGCGGGCGCGCGGGTCGAGGCCGGACGCGGGTTCGTCGAGAATCAACACCTCGGGATCGTGGACTAGAGTTTTGGCGAGGCAGAGGCGCTGTTTCATGCCGCGCGAGAGGCCTTCGACAAAATCGTCGCGCTTGGCGCTCAGGTCGAGCAGTTCGATTACGTCGCGGATTATGTTAGTGCGCTTGTCTTTTTTGATGTTGTAGGCGGCGGCGAAAAAGTCGAGATACTCCCACACGCGCATTCCCTCATATACGCCGAATGAATCGGGCATGTAGCCCATTGAGCGGCGCACGTCCATCGGGCTGTCGGTCACGCTGAAACCGTTGATGTAGCCCGCGCCCGAGGTGGGTTTGAGCAAGGTCGCTAAAAAGCGGATGGTGGTGGTTTTGCCCGCGCCGTTGGGGCCGATGAACCCAAAGATGTCGCCCTTTTCGACCGTCAGGTTAAAGTCTTTCACAGCGGTCATGTCGCCATATTTCTTGCAGAAGTTTTCTACGCGAATCATGGCTCCGTTTTGGCTTTGTTCCATTTCGTCCTCCAAGGGCGCGTGTGTACGATTTGATTGTTAATTCTTCTTTAACCGATTTAACGATCAATTGTTGATCCGTCTGTGCTAGAACCCTCTCCCCCAAGAGCAATGTCATTGACTTAAGACTCGGAGCCCAGGCTTTTCGCCCCTCTTTTTAAGGGGGGGTGGCGCTGAAAGCGCCGGGGGGATATCAAAACAGCACAAACAAAGCGATACATTCAAGCAATATCTCAAGGGCTGCCGTCGCTTCGCGACGCCTTGCCCTTGCCACCCCTTAAGTC